>NZ_JBWJVK010000023.1:0-58348 GCF_056428945.1 Flavobacterium sp. GNP010
AAAAATACGGGATTCTAAGGCTCTTTTTATTTTAGACTTTCGGATAGCAGTGAAATTTTATAAAATATCTAAACTTCCTTTACCTTCTCTAACTACAATAGGCTCGTCGCCTGATAAATCAATAATTGTAGAGCCCATATTATCACCATAACCGCCATCAATAACCATATCGACAAGGTTTTGCCATTTCTCAAAAATAAGCTCCGGATCAGTGGTATATTCAATCACATCATCATCATCGTGAATAGAAGTAGAAACTATTGGATTCCCTAGCAACTTCACAATTGCTAATGCAATCTCATTCTCTGGAACCCTAATTCCCACCGTAGTTTTCTTTTTAAATTCCTTTGGTAAATTATTATTTCCAGGTAAAATAAAGGTGTACGGCCCAGGCAAAGCTCTTTTTAACAATTTAAATGTTGGCGTATCGATCTGCCGAACATAATCTGACAAATTGCTTAAATCGTGACAAATAAAGGAAAAATTAGCTTTTTCCAGTTTTATCCCTTTAATCTTTGCAATGCGTTCCAACGCTTTGGTATTGGTAATGTCACAACCCAAACCATAAACGGTATCTGTAGGATAGATCACTAAACCGCCCTCTTTGAGCACCTTCACCACTTTTGCGATCGCGGCTTCGTTGGGTTTGTTTTCGTATATTTTTATAAATTGAGCCATCAGATTTAAGATTTTTAATTAACAATTTTTGATTTCCTGTTTTAAAACTTTAGTAATCTGATTTTAGTTTACTCAAACTGTCATTGAACACTAAGAAGCTGACCACTAGATACTATCCAATAATATCCAGTTTCGCAAAGCGTAACAATAGTTTTTTGATTCCACCAACTTCAAATTTGATTTCAGCTTTTTTATCTGCTCCCACTCCTTCAAGGTTTAAAACTTCGCCTTTTCCAAATCGTTCGTGCATTACAACATTTCCGGCAACCAATTTATTATCAAACAAATTCGCACTACCAGACGGTGCATTGCTACTGACAGGTTTTAATTTACGAATATTGATCTCAGTTTTAGGTTCATTATCTGAACTATATTTGGTCGGCGGCGTTCCGTTGGCAGGTTTTGCCAGACGCAATTTAGATTTGTCCACATCTCCAAAAATATCACTATCAATCATTGGTTTAAACCGGTAATTGGACTCGGCTGGCGTTAGATATTCTAAATACTGTGCGTCAATTTCCTCAATAAATCGGGAAGGTTCGCTATCAGTCAATTTGCCCCAACGATAGCGTGATTGTGCATACGTCAAATACGCCTGATGCTCCGCACGCGTCAAAGCCACGTAGAACAAACGACGCTCTTCCTCGAGTTCACTTCTTGTACTCATACTCATTGCACTCGGAAACAGATCTTCTTCCATTCCCACCACAAAAACATGAGGGAATTCCAATCCTTTTGCTAAGTGAATCGTCATTAAAGCCACGCGGTCTTCATCACTAGTGTCTTTATCTAAATCTGTTGCCAATGCCACATCTTCCATAAACTCAGACAAGGCTCCTCGAGCACCATCGATTTCTTTTTGACCTTCGGTAAAATCTTTGATACCGTTCAATAATTCCTCTATATTTTGAATTTTTGCCATTCCTTCCGGAGTAGCATCCTTCTTTAATTCTTGAACCAATCCTGTTTTTTTGGCCACATGATCGGTGATATAAAACGCATCTTGATTTTGATCGATAACTTGAAAACTCTGAATCATCGTTACGAAATCTTGCAATTTTTGTTTGGTTCCCGAATTCAGTTTTAGGTCAATTTTATCAATATTTTGCATTACTTCCCAAATGGAACGTTTGTAGTGATTGGCAGCAATCGTAAGTTTTTCGACTGTTGTATCTCCAATTCCACGAGCTGGATAATTAATTACACGCACCAAAGCTTCTTCATCTTTTGGGTTGATAACCAATCGCAAGTAACACAACACATCCTTGATTTCTTTCCTTTGATAAAAAGACAAACCACCATAAATGCGATACGGAATATCTCTTTTTCTAAGTGCATCTTCCATAGCACGGGATTGCGCATTGGTACGATATAAAATAGCAAAAGAGCCGTTACTAAGCTGGTTTTGCATTTTTTGTTCAAAAATCGTACTGGCCACAAAACGCCCTTCTTCGGCATCGGTCATGCTGCGGTGCACTTTTATTTTTGGACCAAAATCATTCGCAGTCCAAACTATTTTATCCAGCTTTACTTTATTTTTATCGATAATGGTATTTGCTGCTTCTACAATATTTTTTGTTGATCGGTAATTTTGTTCCAGTCTAAAGGTTTTCACACCATCATAATCTTTCTGAAAATTCAAAATGTTGTTGATATTCGCACCACGAAACGCGTAAATACTTTGCGCATCATCACCCACAACGCAAATATTCTGAAATTTATCAGACAATGCACGAACAATCAAATATTGAGAGTGGTTTGTATCTTGGTACTCATCAACCAATATATAACGGAAACGGTTTTGGTATTTAGCTAAAACTTCTGGAAAACGAGTCAATAATTCATTGGTTTTCAACAACAAATCATCAAAATCCATCGCGCCAGATTTAAAGCATTTATCAACATAATTTTGATAAATTTCTCCTAATCTTGGCTTTTTAGCCATTGCATCCGCTTCTTGTAATTCAGGATTATTAAAATAGGCTTTTACGGTAATCAAGCTGTTTTTATAACTGGAAATTCTGCTTAAAACCTGTTTTGGTTTATAGACATCACGATCGAGTTGCATTTCTTTGATAATCCCGGAAATACAACGCAATGAATCTTGGGAGTCATAAATCGTAAAATTCGAAGGATAGCCCAAATGATCGGCTTCGGAACGTAAAATTCTGGCAAAAACCGAGTGAAATGTCCCCATCCAAAGGTTTTTGGCCTCACTTGCTCCTACAATTTGGGAGATTCGGGTTTTCATTTCCCGTGCCGCTTTATTGGTAAACGTAAGCGATAAAATATTAAAGGCATCAACGCCCTGATTCATCAAATAAGCAATTCTAATAGTCAACACACGCGTTTTCCCAGAGCCCGCACCAGCGATGATAATCATTGGCCCGTCTTTTTGAAGAACAGGTTCACGTTGGGCTTCGTTAAGTTGATCGATATATTTATGCATGGAAAAATTTAAAATTTATTATGCAAAAATAAGAATTTAAGATTTAGAAACAGGTTTAAATTACAATCATAATGAGTTCTGATTTAACCAAAAACTCACTTGCAAGAAAGCCATTAACAAAGTTGCTAATCTTTAAAAAAGACATCGTATGCAAAACGGATTAAAGTCCCCACAACTACGACCAAAAAGAAAATTCGGATAAAACTATTTCCTTTATTGATGGCCAGTTTGGCGCCAATCCAACCGCCCAAAGCATTGCTAGCAGCCATTGGAATGGCAATCGCCCAAATGATTTTACCTTTCAACATAAAAAGGCAGATAGAGCCAAAATTAGTCGATAAGTTTACCATTTTGGCATTTGCGGAAGCATGTAAAAAATCGAATCCCATGATGGCTATAAAAGCCACTACCAAAAAACTTCCCGTTCCTGGACCAATAAACCCATCATACAAACCAACAACAAAACTGATTGCAATCGCATTCCAAATTTGAGTTCTTGGAGAATGATTCTTTTCAATGTGTTGCCCAAAATTTTTCTTGGCGTAGGTATAAATCACTAAAAAAGAAAGAACAACCAGCAATAACGGTTTCATGAAATCATTGCTCACAAACGTCAATAAAGTAGAGCCTAAAAATGCCGAAGGAAAGGCCAAAAGCATCATAATCGAGAATAGTTTCCAGTTCATATCTACCTTTTTCAAATACTGATACGCTGCAAAAGATGTCCCACTAAAAGCAGGAACTTTCAAGGTTCCTATAACTGTTGAAACAGGCAAATTAGGTAATAAGATTAATCCCATGGGAGTTTGTATCAGCCCTCCACCGCCAACAATAGCATCAATAAATCCTGCCGCAAAGGCAGCTAAACAAAGTAAAACTAATATGTAGGTTTCCATTATAATTTGCAATTTCAATAGTCCATTTTAATTCACAAAAATACTATTCGGTTTGATTTATTGCTAGTAAATAGAAATTAATTTGTTCCTAAAAAAGTATATTTTTGCTCCTATAATTTTTATAATAAAATGGATTCAACAAAAATCATAGAAATACTCGCTTACACACTTCCTTCAATAATTACTGGCGGCGTAGCCTACTATTTATTTAACTCTTATTTCAAAGATCAGCAAAATACAAGACGCTGGTTGTTACAAAAAGAGGTTCAAAAAGAGGCCTTACCACAACGTTTACAGGCATATGAACGAATGTCTCTGTATTTGGAACGCATTAATCCCACTAAGTTATTAATTCGGATTGCTCCAATTTCTAACGATAAAAACGATTATGAAAATCTAATAATTGCGCATGTCGAACAAGAATTTGAACATAATTTGACACAACAAATCTATATGTCAGATGAATGTTGGACAATAATTGTCACAGCAAAAAATGCAACAATCCAAATGATTCGAAAAGCGAATATGAGTGATCGTGTTGACAATGCTGATAAATTGCGTGAAGTAGTTTTAAGCGATTTGATGGAAAAACAATCGCCTAGCAACGCTGCTTTAGCTTATATCAAAAATGAAGTGAGTCTGATGTGGTAAAACATTGTACAGCCATAAAAAATGCTCAAATTCACTAATTTCTAAAAGAATTATCGATTGAAATTAGTGAATTTGCGTTTTTAAATCCCTCTTAATTTCCGACTTATTCTTTCAATAATCGATTCAATTGAAATTGTTCCGCCTCATTTAAATCAGGAACTATTCTTTCCAAAGAAACTCTCATTACTGGGTTTATCAATAATTTTCTTAAGTTATCTCTACCAAATTTCGAGAATTGCCACATGTGATGCGTGGTAGCATTTACGAGATTTTTCAAAACAACGTCATTTGTTATTTTGAAAGCGATTAATTTCTCTAAAGCATTTTGCCTAGTATTCGCTTCATAATTTATGGATGAATAGTGTATTAATTCGGTTTCCAAAGCTTGTCTGTCATTCGTATAATTTGGTGTCGAAAGTGCTAAAGTTAGCCATAAAGTCCTTAAATTATAATCATTAAAACCTATCCAAATTTTTGATTTATCCAAATACTGACTGCGTTGCTCTGGAAAATTATTCCATAAATTATACAGCGCTAGTTCTTGTGTTTGATATGATTTATCGTCTAATAAAGTTTCATATTGCGTTCTGAAACTTTCCGGAATTTCATTCAATGTTGCTACAACTGTTTGGCGCAATTGCACATTTTTAGTTTCTAAAGCTAAAATAAAAAGACTCTTTTTATCTTCCCATTTTTCATTTTTCAATTGATTCAGAATCGCTTCTTTTACCGAAAAATAAACGTCAGATTGCATTATTTTTTCAAGAAAATCCTTTTTCTCTAATAACGGCTTGTTTTTTAATTTATCAACTTCAAACAGCAGCTGAATCGCTTTATTTTTAAGTAATAACCTATTGGCTTGTTGCGTATTAAAAACACTAGATTCAAGCCATACTTTACTAAAATTATTCAAATCATAGTTCGATTTTTTTTCGATTTCAATAAAGAAATCCTCTGTATTCACATTCTGAAATGCATGTTTTTTCAAATAGTTTGATACCGCTTTTTTAAATGCCTTATCTCCTATTTCTTCGTGTAAAACAAAAAGTGCCCATGCGCCTTTTTGATAGAAAGTCAGTGAACTGGCTTTGGCATTCAAAACTGGAATGGTATCCGTTCGAGAAGCAAATTTTAATTGTGAAGCCGACTCATATAATTTTGAATAAAAATGATCTTCACCATAGATTTCCTTTTCGGCCAGCAACGCATAATAGGTAGCGAAACCCTCCTGTAACCAATGGTGTTTTCCGCTTTCGGCAGTGATTAAATTCCCAAACCACTGATGGGCTAATTCATGTGCATTGACATTTGTGTAACTTCTGTCTTCAAAACCTATAGAATCGACCACATAACGCGTGTTGAAAAGTGTTGCCGATGTGTTTTCCATTCCCGCATACAAGAAATCTCGAACAGGCGCTTGTTTATAAATTCCCCAAGGATACTTCACTCCTATTTCCTTTTCTAAAAAATCAAACATCCGTTTTGAATCCCTATAAGTTGGTTCAACTTTAGTGGCGTCTTTTTTTTCCAAATACATTTCTAAGGAAATTCCTGATTTTGATTTTTGACTGGTTTTTTCAAATTTTCCGATGGCAAGCATCAATAAATAAGAACTCATTGGTTTTTGCATTTGGTATTGCCAAACCGAAAGTCCATCAAGTGTTGATTTAAATTTCAAAATTCCATTCGAAATTACCTGATAGTCTTTATTATATTCTACATTTAAATTAAAAATCACTTTCTCATTCACATCATCAAAACTCGGAAACCAATGACTGGTATATTTTCCTTGTCCTTGCGTCCAAATTTGAACATTGTCATTTGATTCTGAGCCAACGAAATACATGGTTTGTTTTGGCTTAGCCAAATAGTGAAAAGTCAGGTTATTTTTTCCTTTTTTGAACGGAAATACGATTTGTAATTGTTTTTGAGTATTGATATAATTAATCGGTTTTCCGTCTAATTTCAAATCCGAAAACTCCATATTCTGTGCATCAATTTTAATCGTGTCAATAGATTTCAAAACATCAAAATCATAATTAACATCTCCTGAAACTATTTTTTCAATTGAATTTACGGTAATTTTTCCCTGAACCGTTTTAAAATCAACAAATTGGGTTTGTTGGGCGAATGTGAACGTGGAAATAAAAAAGAAGAGGTATTTCATTATCATGGCATTTAATGCTGCAATTCCCAAAGTTACAAAGGTTTTCCAAACTAATCCGACTAATTTTGTAAGTTTACCTCCAGATAATCAGAAGATAATTACATTGAAAAAGAAAGCCTTATTTAATTGGAGCAGCGGAAAAGATTCGGCACTCGCCTTATACAAAACCCTACAAAATCCAGAAATTGAAATTGCCTGTTTACTGACTAGCGTAAATGAGCAATATCAGCGTATTTCGATGCATGGCGTGCGAGTGGAATTATTGCAACAACAGGCCGAAAGCATTGGATTACCACTTGAAATTATGCAAATTCCTGTAATGCCCACGATGGAAGTCTATGAAAATGTAATGCGCGAAACATTGGCCAAACTAAAAAAACAAGGTGTCACGCATTCTATTTTTGGAGATATCTTCCTCGAAGATCTGCGTAAATACCGTGAAGATAAATTAACCGAAATAGGTTTTGAAGGCATTTTTCCGCTATGGAAAATACCAACTCACGAACTCATTCAAGAATTTATCAGTTTAGGATTTAAAACGATTGTGGTTTGTGCAAACGAACGATATTTAGATAAAAGCTTTGTTGGTCGCGTTATAGATCAAAATTTCATCAATGATTTACCTGAAAATGTTGATGTTTGTGGCGAAAACGGCGAATTTCATACTTTCACTTTTGATGGGCCCATATTCTCAAAAACAATAGCTTTCGAAATAGGAGAAGTCGTATACCGTAAATATGAAAAACCCGAGAAAGAAGACGCCTCAGATACCGCTTGCGATACTAGTGCAACTGATGCTTTTGATTATGGATTTTGGTATTGTGATTTACTACCACTTCCTGAACCTAAAATTTATGGAAGTCAATAACACTAATTGCGCATTTTTATTAGTGTGCAAGTGTCATAATAAATTTTGTTCCTATACCCATTTCCGACTCAACTTTGATAGTGCCATGAAGCGCTTCAACTAACTTTTTTACTGTAGCTAAACCAATGCCAGTTCCGCGATCTCCGAATTTATCTGTTGCCGCTGCTACCTCAAATAGCTCAAAAATAGATTCTTGGTCTTCCTTTAATATTCCAGGTCCATTATCGCTTACGGTGATGGTATAGAAATTCTCCTTGTCTATTATTTCAATGTTGATACTTGTTTTTTCTTTATCGTTGTATTTTATTGCGTTTGAAACTAAATTAATTAACATCTGTTCAAAAGCTGTTTTATTAGTATTTATAGCAGTAACATTCGATTTGAAAACAATAGAAACTTCAGTATTAAAAGCAAAAAGTTGTCTCAATTCATGCTCTAAAACTGAAATATTTAGTACACTAGTTTTTACTTTTTCAATTGTAATTGATTTACTGAAAATAAGCAAGCTATCAATCATTTCTTTCAACTTGTCTGAAGAACTCTTAATTAAGTTTAATATTTCGTTTCCTTCTTGATTCATTGCATCACTATAATCAGAAATTAAAAGGTCACTTAATCCACTTATGTTCGCCAATGGTGATTTGAGATCATGAGCTGCTATGTAAGCAAACCGTTCCAACTCTGTATTCGTTTTTTCTAACGCTTCTAAAGTTTTTTCTAGATTTAATTTATTCAGTCGCAATTCTAATAACTTCATCGTTTGTTGAGACAATGCTTTTAAGGAAGCTATTTGGACATCTGTCAATGTTTTGGGCTTGTTATCTATAACGCACAAGGTTCCTAGCGGTATTCCCTTATCATTTACGAGTGGTACACCCGCGTAAAAAACTACGTTTGCTTCACCAGTAACTGCCGGATTGTCAAAAAACCGAACGTCATTTCTAGTATCTGGTACAACCATAACATTAGAAGGATCATTTATGGCGTGGCCACACATAGATAAATCACGCTCTACTTCTGTCATATTTAAACCCATCACGGATTTAAACCATTGTCTTTCAGAATCGATAAAACTAATAAAAGCAATGGGAGTGTTGCATATTTGTGATGCGATCAAGGTTAAATTATCATACTCTTCCTCAGGCAAAGTATCTAAAATTGCATACGATTCAAGTAGATTTAATCTTTCTTCTTCATTTAGGGATTTTTCAGGTTTGATCATTTTTGAGGTATTTTTATGCTTTATTTCTGAAAATTTAATTTTAGATATTTTTTGTATTACATCATTAGGAATGCTCGATTATAATGATGCGAAAAGAAAATAAGACTACAATATTACAAATTTTAGAATCCATAAATTTTGTACCCTTTTTATTTTATGGAAACTTTAATAAATGAGAGGAAGCTATCATTATTATTTTTTTACTTAACAAACAATACTTTCATTATCCAAATTATTATTAGCAAAATTAAAAAATTCAATACAAATCGTGAACAAAAACAACTCTACCTAATTATCTAAGGTCGGTAACGTAAATCCATCCAACATACTTTTTTCTTGCATAAGCTGTTCAATTGCATCTGATTTTCTTGGTGCTTCTGCCGACAAATTTACGGGGCCGTTTGCAGTAATCAGAATATCATCTTCGATTCGTACCGCAATTCCCCACCATTTTTTATCACAATCACTTCCAATTGGTATGTAAATTCCAGGCTCAACTGTCACAACCATATCGGCTTCAAAGGAGTTATATAAACCCGGGTCGTGAACATCTAACCCGATGTGATGCGAAGTTCCGTGCGGAAAATATTTTCGAGATTCGTTTTCATTTTTAACAATTCCTAGTTTAACTAAACCAACACTAATTATTTTTCGTGCTACAGCATCAGGAGCATTAAAATTATTTCCAATTTTTGCGGCAGCAATTCCCGCTTCTTGAGCTTCATAAACCAAATCATAAATTAGTT
This sequence comes from Flavobacterium sp. GNP010, assembly GCF_056428945.1. Taxonomy (NCBI): domain Bacteria; kingdom Pseudomonadati; phylum Bacteroidota; class Flavobacteriia; order Flavobacteriales; family Flavobacteriaceae; genus Flavobacterium; species Flavobacterium sp. GNP010. Next base: position 9,678 of record NZ_JBWJVK010000023.1, read on the forward strand.
TTTGCTCCGTAGAAAATTTTCCGTTAGCAGGAATAGTTCGGGTAACATCTGCCGTGTAACCATGATATTCAGCCCCTAAATCCATTAGAACCAATTCGTTTTCGACTTTCATTTTGCTGTTTTCAATATAATGTAACACACAACCGTTGTTCCCTGCGCCCACTATTGAAGGATATCCCTCAAACTCGCTACCGTATTTTTTGTATACAAATTCGTGAATTCCCTGTATTTCTGATTCAGACATTCCCGGATGCATTGCTTTCATAATTTCACGTTGTCCCATTGCCGAAATTCGAACTGCTTTTGTCAATAAAACCAACTCCTCTTTGGTTTTCTTCTCTCGCAAACTCGCCATATACGTCAAAATCGATTTGGTATTTATTGTTGCTTTTTTTAAAGTGACGCTTTTTTTAGCATTAACTTCTTTTTGCATATTCGAATCCATTTGAGACTTTACTTTTTCGTTGTAGCCGATTTGGGATTTAAACGCTCCAATTAATTTGTATAAATCCGCTTTTTCATTTTTTAAATTTCGGGTATCCTCTTGAAATTCCTTAAAGAAAACAGTATCAAAACTGGCATAATCAATCCCCGTATTTAAAAACGCTGATCCATTAAATACATTTTCAAAACCCAGCTCTTTTTTTGCTCCTTCCATTCCTAAACGCACACCTGTCCATTGCTCCGCTCTAGGATTTTTCTCCTGAACATATAATAATTCGTTGTAAAACTTTCCATCACTTGTTTGCTGATTGTTCGAAAAGACTACTAAAACTGCATTTGGTTCTTTATATCCTGTCAAATAATAAAAATCAGGATCTTGGTGAAAAATAAAGTCTACATCATTAGCTCGATTCCGAATGGGATTGCTAAAAAATAGTGCAACACTATTTTGAGGTAATTTGGTACGCAATGCCGCTCTTCGCTCTTTATGAAACTGAGCCGATAAATAATCGTTTGGATTTCCGTTTTGCGCCATTGAAACACAAACAAAAAACACCGTAAAAACAAAAGAAAGTTTTAAATTCATAGCACTAGATATTAGAGGTTTACATCCTCAATGTAAGGTTGCATTTGCATTAATTTGTAAGTAAATATAATTTTTTTTGTACTTATCCTCCAACTTTTATTGCTGGAGCACTTATCTTTTAGACTAGAAATAGAAAAAGAGCATCAAAAGTTTTTCAACTTCAGACTACTCTTTAGCAAAAGTGCTTTATCATTCTATAATTAACCAGAACTAAATTTTATGAAAATGCTTTTCAATAACCACTTATGATTAACTTTTTATATTTTAACACGGGACCATCGCAATAACTCCATGTACTGGACAAGGAATTATTGGTGTCTAAAAACAGTCCTTCTTTACGATTTCCGTAACAACTGCCTATAATTACGCTGTCATTGGGATATGTTAATTCAAAAGATGTTCCGTCAGATTGAGTTGTTGTCGTGTAAGTTCCCGAAATGGTAGTTTTAACCGAATTTCTTTCGCTGGATTTTGTAAATGTTCCGTTAGTATTGAACAAATAAAATTCCTGCCATTCCATTGCTGCGCCAGTAGTTTCAGAATTTGGAATAGAACCCGACATTGATATCAAAGTCCATTTTCCATAATAACCACTACTATCTGTTATTACAGCATCACCCTTTGAACAAGAACTTAATAAAGAAAAAAAAGCAACAAGAATGATTAGTTTTTTCATGTATCAGATTTTAAACATAATTTTTAGGTACTACTTCTTGCAAAAGGTTGCGTAAAATTAAAATTATTTTTTTCTAGAGTTAAAAATAGATTCTGAAACATTGTTCTTTTGACTCTAAAAAAATACCGCTAATTCGCAAATTTAAAATGGGTTAACCCAATTAAAAAATTAGCAAATTAGCGGTTAAACCAAACCTAAAGCCTTATTATCTTTCCTCGTACATTTTTAGCAATTGCGTGACTGTATTCCAATTGCGGATTGTTGCTATTACATTCAATTTTTTCTCGATGTATTTTTGATCAAATCGCGTTTTTCCCGCACCAACAGCATATTTTATAAAGATTTTATTGCCGTCGATACTGGCTTCGTCTGGCTTGAATTGGCTAATTTTCAAATCATTCATACTGGTGCTTTGAAGGGTAGTAGAAATAAATGCCACATACAATTTTTTAGTATCAATTTCCTTTTCCTTCAAGAAAGGATTGTTCTTGAAACATGCTTCTAAATCAGCGGAACCAATAACCACAACAGGTACTTCATGACCAAATACCTTAAAAATTTCCTGCTTAATTTTGAATCCAACAGCAGCCGCATTTTCCTCCTCTGTATCTACAAAAACATTTCCGGATTGAATATAGGTTTGCACATTTTGAAAACCAATAGCTTCCAAAGTCGTTTTTAGCGAGTCCATTTTTATCATACTGTGACCGGAAACATTAATACCACGGAGTAATGCGAGATGAGTTGTCATTGTTTAAGCTTTTTATTTTTGCGAAGATATTGTGTTTGATAGTAATTTCACAATTAACTTAAGTTTTAACTTTACATTTTTAATAAAGTATTTTAGAATCAACTACAGTTTTATAATTTCCCAACAAAAAACTATATTCGCACTATGCAACAAAACCTCCTACTCACTCCCATCGAATACTTGAAAGGCGTTGGTCCCAATCGGGGCGAGTTGCTGCGTAAGGAGCTGGGGATTTATAAGTATGTGGATTTGGTAAATTTTTTTCCAAACAGATACATTGACCGCACACGGTATTATAAGATTAATGAACTGCAGAACAACATTGCCGAAGTTCAGATTATTGGTAAAATTATCAACATTAAAACAGTCGAATTTGGCAGAAACCAAAAACGATTGGTGGCGACTTTTGTAGATGATACGGGACAAATGGAACTCGTTTGGTTTCAAGGCCATAAATGGATTCGGGAGAGTTTAAAGCTGAATGAAATGTGTGTAGTTTTCGGGAAATGCACGTCTTTTGGAAGTACTTTCAACATGGCACATCCTGAAATTGAACTGATGAGCGAACACGAGCAAAGTTTGCGTTCAGCGATGCAACCCGTTTATCCTTCGACCGAAACCTTAACGAATCGCGGGATTTCAAACCGAGTTATTAATAAATTGATGCAACAATTGTTTCTGGAAACGCAAGCGTTGTTCACCGAAACTCTGCCAGATTATTTACTCCAAGATTTAAAGTTGATTCCAAAGAAAGTAGCGTTATTCAACATTCATTTTCCTACGAGCGCTGAAGTTTTGTCAAAAGCCAAATTCCGTCTAATATTCGAAGAATTGTTCTTTATTCAGTTGCAATTAATCACGAAAAACAGGATTCGGAAACACAAAATAAAGGGATATCCATTTGCAACTGTGGGCGAAAATTTCAATGATTTTTATCAGCATCATTTGCCTTTTCAATTGACCAATGCTCAAAAAAGAGTGATCAAAGAAATACGAACGGACATGGGCAGCAACGCCCAAATGAACCGATTACTTCAGGGCGATGTAGGTTCTGGGAAAACAATTGTGGCTTTTATGAGCATGCTTTTGGCACTTGATAATGGCTTCCAAGCCTGCTTAATGGCACCAACAGAAATTCTTGCCAATCAGCATTTTATTGGACTGTCTGAATTGGCTCAAACTTTAAATATAAATATCAGAATCCTGACGGGTTCTACAAAAATAGCACAACGGAGAATTATCCATGAAGAATTGGAAAACGGCACGTTACACATTCTCATCGGAACGCATGCTTTATTGGAAGATAAAGTAAAATTCAAGAATTTAGGACTGGCAGTAATTGATGAACAACACCGTTTTGGCGTAGAACAACGGTCAAAATTATGGAAGAAATCCACCCCTGACCCCTCCAAGGGAGGGGAAATAATTCCTCCACACGTTTTGGTGATGACTGCGACGCCTATTCCGCGAACATTGGCGATGAGTTTATATGGCGATCTAGACATTTCAGTGATTGATGAATTGCCTCCGGGACGAAAACCAATTCAGACCGTTCATCGTTTTGACAGCAACAGATTGAAAGTTTGGAAATTCTTGCGAGATGAAATTGCTTTGGGACGCCAAATTTATATTGTTTATCCGTTGATTCAGGAATCGGAGAAAATGGATTTTAAGGATTTAATGGACGGTTACGAAAGCATTTCAAGAGATTTTCCGCTGCCTCAGTATTCCATATCCATTTTGCATGGTAAGATGAAACCTGCTGACAAAGATGCCGAAATGAAACGCTTTTCAGAAGGAAAAACCAATATTATGGTCGCTACAACCGTTATTGAAGTAGGTGTAAATGTTCCAAATGCTAGTGTAATGATTATTGAAAGTGCAGAGCGTTTTGGTTTGTCACAGTTGCATCAGCTTCGCGGTCGCGTAGGACGTGGTGCGGAGCAAAGTTATTGCATCTTAATGACGAGTCATAAATTGAGTGCTGATAGCAAAACCCGAATGGAAACTATGGTTCAAACGAATGATGGTTTCGAAATTGCCGAAGTAGATTTAAAACTTCGTGGTCCCGGTGATCTTATGGGAACCCAACAAAGCGGCGTGCTTAATCTTCAAATTGCCGATTTGGTTCGGGACAGAGATACCTTGGCATTAGCCAGAAACTATGCCTTGAAATTACTCAAAGAAGACTCAGGCATGCAAAAACCAGAACATGCAACGTTGCGTTCTATTTTTATAGAAATGACTAAAAAGAAAAATATCTGGAATTACATTAGTTAGAATTTACTAATTGATACCTCTGCAAAATATACTGTAATACCACTTGGCTATTTGAGTTTTTAATCTGTTTTCTATATTTTTTTTAATACTTGGTTAAACCTTTTGTCCTCGAAAAGGTCTAATGAAAAATGCGTATTGATATTTGTATGTACAAACGTTAAATATAGATTAACAAAATTTCAAGTTTCGTTTGTATCAACTAAATTTGCTTTAACCATAATTTTTAAACCTTAACCTACTTTACTTTTTACTTATGAAAATTAAACATATAGTTTACGCCTTGTTAACCATAGCAATTATTGGATTTATTGGTTATAGAATCACCGAAAACAAGAGTGCAAATACCGATTCAAAAGATCCAAAAGGAAAAGGAAAATCGATTAATGTGACGGGAATTGTGGCAACTCCACAAACATTTGATAATAATTTATCGCTTTCGGGCTCTATTGAAGCCAATGAACAAGTTGAAATTCGCAGCGAAGTATCTGGAATTGTAGAAGCTATTTATTTTCAAGAAGGCAGTACTGTGAGTAAAGGACAGGTGCTTTTTAAAGTAAATGATTTAGAATTAAGAGCACAATTGCGACAAACTTCCACCAGAGAAGGATTGGCTTCAGAAAATGAAAGAAGAGCCAAATTATTATTACAAAAAGAAGCCATCAGTCAGGAAGAATATGATTTGGCACGAGCTGATTTAAAATCGGCGCAAGCCCAAAGCCAGTTGATTAAAGCACAAATTGCCAAAACAGCTGTAAGAGCTCCATTTTCAGGAAGAATTGGTTTGCGATCTATTTCGCCGGGTACCTACATTACACCAGCCATTTTAGTGGCAAAACTAGTAAATACCGGAAAATTGAAAATCACTTTTTCAATTCCAGAAAAATATGCCACTCAGGTAAAAACAAATACCAATATCACGTTTACCATTTCTGGATCTACTGAAAAATTTACTGCAAAAGTGTATGCTATCGAGCCTGAAGTGGCTGTAGCTACCAGAACATTACAAGTTCGTGCCATTACTGATAACAAAAACGGAAAACTGTTGCCAGGTACATTTGCTGATGTAGAATTACCGTTAGACATTATAAAAGATGCCATTGTAGTTCCTACAGAAGCTATTATCCCGGTACAAAATGGTAAAAAAGTTTTTATTTCTAGTAACGGTCAAGCCAAAGAAGTGATGATAGAAACTGCAACACGAACAGATGCCTCTATTTTAGTCCTTTCTGGTTTAAAAGCTGGAGATACCATTATTACTAGTGGTGTAATGTCTTTAAAAAATGAAACTCCGGTTACTGTTAAAATTAAATAGTTGAGAAATTAGATTTCTTCGAAAACATCAAAAATCTAAAATCAGCAATCAAAAATCTAAAATCTAAATGAGTTTATCCACAACAAGTATTAGAAGACCCGTATTTACCATTGTAATCAATTTATCGATTGTATTATTTGGATTAATTGGGTACAGTTTTCTAGGTGTACGAGAATTTCCTTCTATTGATCCTGCTCAAGTGTCTATTAGCACACGATATGCCGGTGCAAATTCAGATATCATTGAATCCCAAATCACAGAACCTTTAGAAAAAGCAATCAACTCTATCGATGGTATCCGAAACGTTACTTCATCTAGTGCGCAAGGCAGTAGCAACATCACTATCGAGTTTAATCTGGATAAAGATTTAGAGGAAGCTGCTAATGATGTGCGGGATAAAGTCTCACAAGCCGTTCGAAACCTTCCACAAGATATTGATTCCCCACCTGTTGTGTCAAAAGCGGACGCCAATGGCGAAGCCATCATTTCTATGACGGTTCAAAGTGATACTAGAAATGCCTTAGAATTAAGTGATTATGCCGAAAATGTAATTTCCCAACGATTAGAAACTATTCCGGGAGTAAGTGGTGTACAAATTTGGGGACAAAAACGATATGCCATGCGTTTGTGGATCGATCCTGTGAAACTGGCTTCCTACGGTTGCACTGTTTCTGAAGTGAGAGCTGCCTTGAACAAGCAGAATGTAGAATTACCATCAGGTAAACTAACAGGAAATAATACGGAGTTAACGGTGAAAACAGTGGGGAACCTCTCTACTCCCGAAGAATTCAATAACATCATTATTCGTACCGAAGGAGAAAAAGTAGTACGTTTTAGCGATGTTGGAAACGCAAGTCTTGGACCAGAAAACACCGAAACTAAAATGACACAATCTGGAACGCCATTAGTAGGTGTTGCTATTGTACCGCTTCCTGGAGCTAATTATTTAGATATTTCTACCGCTTTTTACAAAGAGTTTGCCCGTTTAAAAAAGGATTTACCCAAGGATATCAAACTGAATATAGCCATTGACAATACCGTTTTTGTTAAAAAATCAGTAATTGAAGTTGCAGAAACACTGGGAATTTCAATTATTTTGGTAATTTTAATTATCTACTTATTTTTTAGAGATTGGGCCATAGCGTTCAGACCATTAATTGATATTCCGGTATCCTTAATTGCTACTTTCTTTATAATGTGGCTTTTTGGTTTTTCCATCAATGTATTGACTTTATTAGCAATCGTTCTGGCAACAGGACTTGTAGTTGATGATGGAATTGTAGTCACCGAAAATATTTTCAAAAAAGTCGAAGAAGGTATGTCGCCTATTGAGGCAGCTATAAAAGGATCTAATGAAATATTTTTTGCGGTAATTTCGATTTCTATCACGTTAGCAGCGGTGTTTTTGCCCGTGATTTTCCTCGAAGGATTTGTCGGGCGATTGTTTAGGGAATTTGGCGTCGTAATTGGCGCTGCCGTGTTAATTTCGGCTTTTGTATCGTTGACATTAACGCCCATGTTGAATGCTTATTTGATGAAGGGCGGCGAACAAAAGAAATCTAAATTTTACATTCGAACAGAACCTTATTTTCAAAAATTAAATAGTGGATATGCTAGTTCACTAAGTCGTTTTATGAAAAAGAAATGGTTGAGTTTCCCTATTTTGATTGCATGTTTTGGTTTAATATATTTATTTTTCAATCTTTTGCAAAAAGAAACGGCACCCTATGATGATCGTAGTGGTTTTGTATTGCGAATGTCTACTCCCGAAGGTTCATCATATGAATACACCGATCGATTCATGCAAGAAATTTCACAGTTAGTCGATGACTCCATTCCAGGTAAGAAAGTTGCTTTGGTTATTACCTCTCCAGGTTTTGGATCTTCCTCTGTAAACAGCGGATTCATTCGAGTTTCTTTGGTACAACCCAATGAGAGAAAAGAATCTCAAAAAGAAATTGCGGAGAAATTGACCAAATGGACCAAACAATACCCAGATGCCAAAACCTCTGTAATTGAGCAACCTACTATCGCTGTGAACAGACGTGGTGGATTGCCAATTCAATATATTATTCAGGCACCTAACTTTAAAAAACTAGAAGAAAAAATTCCAGTTTTTATGGATGAAGTTTCAAAAAATGAAACATTTGCTATCAGTGACGTGAATTTAAAATTCAATAAACCAGAGGTAAATGTTACTATCGACAGGGAAAAAGCCGAAAGTTTAGGAATTTCAGTTATTGACATTGCGCAAACCTTACAACTGTCATTAAGCGGACAACGTTTTGGTTATTTTATGCAAAATGGTAAGCAATATCAGGTTATTGGGCAATTTGATCAAAAAGATCGTTCGAAACCATTGGATTTAACCTCTATGTATGTCAAGAATAGTATGGGACAACTCATTCAAATGGATAACGTAGTGACTATTGAAGAGAAAAGTAATCCGCCACAGTTGTACCATAATAATCGTTACATGGCCGCAACTATTTCTGCAGGTCTTGCTCCAGGCAAAAGTATAAGCGACGGAATTGACGCAATGAACGACATTAAAGCTAAAGTTTTAGACGATACTTTCACCACAGATTTAGGTGGCGAATCTCGAGATTTTGTTGAAAGTAGTTCAAACACCGCTTTTGCTTTTGGATTAGCTTTGGTATTAATATTTTTAATTCTTGCAGCACAATTTGAAAGCTTCATCGATCCTTTTATCATCATTTTGACCGTTCCTATGGCAGTAGCTGGCGCCTTATTCTCCTTATGGTTGTTCGACCAAACTTGGAATATCTTTAGTCAGATTGGTACCGTAATGCTTATTGGTTTGGTAACCAAAAACGGCATCTTAATCGTTGAATTTGCGAATCAATTACGCGAACAAGGTAAACCTAAACTAGAAGCTATTTTAGAAGCTTCGGAAGCGAGATTGCGACCTATTCTAATGACTAGTTTAGCCATTTCATTGGGAGCGTTACCAATTGCGATGTCACTTGGAGCTGCTTCTACCAGTAGAATTGGAATGGGAGTTGTAATTGTAGGCGGTACTATTTTCTCTTTAGTTTTAACATTATTTGTAATTCCAGCTATGTATTTAATGTGGTCTAAAGCAAGAAAACACTATCCAGAATTTGATCATATCGAAGAATACGAAAGAGAAGTTAAATAATTTTGAATAAAACGTTGATGCCATAAATACCAAAAATGAAGCTGTATTTTAAAAGTTCATGTGGATATTTCTAGGCAAATAAATACAATTATGAAACATACTAAACGAATATTGTTGCCTTTTGCTTTTCTCTTATTTGGAGTTGTAACATCGAATGCTCAAGAAATTTTGACATTAGAAAATGCAGTAAAAATTGCTTTGGAAAACAATTACGAAATAAAAATTGCTACCAATACGCTATCGATTGAAAAAACAAATGTGGCAATTGGAAATGCCGGAATGTTGCCTACAGTTACTGCAACCGTTCTGGACAATAACAGCATTCAAAACAGTTCACAAACGCGTCAGGACGGAACAAAAACTGAATTAGACAATGCCAAAAACAATAGTTTAACCTACGGTGTAGGATTGGATTGGACCGTTTTTGACGGAATGCGCATGTTTGCCAGACTAGATCAGTTAAAGGAATTACAAAAACTGGGTGAAGCGCAATTAAAATTAACCGTTATCACGCGAATAAGTGATGTGAATGCGGCCTATTACAATTTAGTGCAACAGCAACAACAATTAGCGGCTTTGGATACAACAATTGTGATTTCAAACCAGCGATTGACCTTGGCACAAAATCGATTTACCATTGGAAAAGCCTCCAAACTTGAAGTTTTGAATGCCCAAGTCGATTTAAATACGGATCAAGTGGCATTGTTGCGACAAAAAGAATTATACGCTAACAGTAAAATTTTATTAAATCAGCTAATGGCCAGAGATGTGGCTACAGATTTTAAAGTAATTAATAAACTTGAAGTAGATGCATTATTACTACTTCCTGAACTAAAAGCTTTGGCCGAGAAACAAAATCCCCAATTAGAAGCACAGATTATTAATAAAAGAGTAACTGAACTAGAACTCAAGCAAATTAAAGCGGCACGCTACCCTACTGTTCGAGTAAATACTGCTTATAATTTTTCCGAAAGTCAATCCAGTCTTGGTTTTGTGGCACAATCCCAGTCTAGAGGTTTGAACTATGGTTTTAGTGCTTCATTAAATCTATTTGATGGTTTTGCACAAAATAGAAATGAAAAAATTGCTAAAATTCAAATTGAAAACTCTAAACTTAATATAGACCAGCAAAGTTTAGCTTTAAATGCGCAGTTGGCAACTTCGTATCAAACGTATGTAACCAATTTAGAGTTGATTGCTTTAGAGGAAAATAACGAAGCTATCGCCAAACAAAATTTAAATATAACTTTAGATAAATTCAGAATTGGGACTATAACAACTTTAGAATTCAGGACAGCACAATTAAATTATGTGAATGCAAAAGTGCGTTACAGTAATGCGCAATTCCAAGGAAAATTATCTGAAATTGCACTTCGCGAGTTGGCAGGAAATCTTAATTTTTAATTTACTTTTGCTAAAAAAAGTATTTAAATGGTTTCATACAATACAAAAGATTGGTTTACATTTATTTTTCGTTTTCACAAAGCTGACACCTTTAGAACATTGATGCCAATAATGTTTGCTATTGGAGTTTACTCTGGAGTCATTGGTTATTTAGAAGTTGAATATTGGAAGTTAGCCGATACTAGTTATGTGAAAAATATTACCATCATGCACGGAATGCTTGGTTTCGTGATCTCGCTTCTACTCGTTTTTAGAACCAATACCGCTTATGATCGATGGTGGGAAGGACGAAAAATGTGGGGTGCATTAGTAAATAATAGCCGTAATTTTGCCATTAAATTATCTGCAATTTTGCATGACGAAAAAGATCGCAAATACTTTCGAAAGATGATTCCCGGTTATGCTTCCATTTTACATAATCATTTAAAGGATGAAGAGACAAGCCAGCAGTTGTTTGATGGTGTTGATTTAGAGATTGATCATCACAAACACAAACCCAATCAAGTCGCAAAAATGTTGTTTCAAAAAATTAATGATTTGTATGATTCCAAAAAAATAACTGGCGATCAACTGATTATTTTAAACGAAGAAGTAAAATCATTTACTGATATTTGCGGTGCTTGCGAACGAATCAAAAACACGCCTATCCCCTACTCTTACAGCGCTTTCCTTAAAAAATTCATTTTCTTTTATGTGATGACATTGCCTTTTGGATATTCTTTCAATTTGGGTTATTATGTAGTTCCGGTTGTGGTGTTTATTTTTTATGTATTAGCAAGTTTAGAGTTAATTGCTGAGGAAATTGAAGATCCTTTTGGAAGCGATGAAAATGATTTACCAACTCATAAAATTGCTGAGAACATCAAAAAACATGTGGAAGAATTGCTGTAAAATTGCCTAATTCTGCTTTAAAAAGGTTTTAAAACTTTGTTCTCTACTCACTTTGAACCTCAAGAAACATTAATTATATTTGCATCCGAGACTTAAGGTCGAACTGACGATGTACTCTCATTAAAATTGACAGATGAAAATATCTTATAACTGGTTAAAACAATTCATTAAAATAGACTGTAAATCGGAAGAAACAGCAGCTTTACTAACTGATTTAGGTCTGGAAGTAGAAATTGTTGACAAATACCAATCGGTAAAAGGAGGCTTGGAAGGAATTGTTGTAGGACATGTACTTACTTGCATACAGCATCCAGATGCCGACCGACTGAAAATAACTACCGTAGATTTAGGAAATGGTGTCCCTGTACAAATTGTTTGCGGTGCTGCTAATGTGGCTGCAGGACAAAAAGTACTTGTTGCAACAATAGGAACTATTTTATACGATGCAACTGGTGCTGCTTTTACAATAAAAAAAGGAAAAATTCGTGGACAAGAAAGTCATGGAATGATTTGTGCCGAAGATGAGTTAGGCCTTGGTGAAAGTCATGACGGGATTATGATTTTGGACGAAACATTAGTACCGGGAACTCCTGCGGCAACGGTTTTTAAAATAGAAAATGACGAAGTTTTTGAAATTGGATTAACACCCAATCGTGCCGATGCGATGAGTCATTTAGGAACTGCTAGAGATTTAAGAGCGGGTATGCTACAAAATGGTGTAAATGTAGAGCTTATCACACCTTCTGTTAGCAATTTTAGAGTAGACAAAAGAACGCTCAAAATTGATATTGATATAAAAGAACCTAAACTTGCACCTAGATACTGCGGGGTTACCATCTCAGGAATTGAAGTAAAACCTTCTCCAGCTTGGTTGCAAAACAGGCTTAAAGCCATTGGATTAAATCCAAAAAATAATATTGTCGATGTAACAAATTATGTTTTACACGAATTGGGACAACCGCTGCATGCGTTTGATGCTTCGAAAATTAATGGCAAAATAGTAGTGCAAACACTACCTGCAGGTACAAAATTTACCACTCTTGATGATATTGAAAGGACACTTCACGAGGAAGATTTAATGATTTGCGACGAAAAAGGACCTTTGTGCATTGCTGGTGTTTTTGGTGGAAAAAAATCAGGAGTTTCAGAAAATACCAATGCTATATTTTTAGAAAGCGCCTACTTTAACCCAGTAAGTATTCGTAAAACAGCAAAGAGACATCAATTAAATACTGATGCCTCGTTCCGTTTTGAACGCGGAATTGATCCTAACATTACGGAATATGCGTTGAAACGCGCTGCTCTTTTAATACAAGAAGTAGCAGGCGGAGAAATAACGTCAGATGTAGTCAATGTATACCCAAAGAAAATAGAAGACTTTTCTGTGTTTTTGAACTTTAGTAAAGTAGCCAAAATCATTGGTCAAGAATTACCAAAAGATACCATTAAAAAAATATTAGTTTCACTTGATATTAAAGTCAACAGCGTTTCTGATGCAGGATTAGGATTGACTATTCCATCGTATCGTGTTGACGTTCAAAGAGAAATTGATGTGATTGAAGAATTATTAAGAGTGTATGGATACAACAACATTGATTTTTCTAAAAAATTGAATGCTACAGTTTCTAAGTCACCTCGAAATGAAGATTATAAAATACAGAATGTGATTGCCTCACAATTGAATTCTCAAGGTTTCAATGAAATGATGGCAAACTCATTAACATCGGCATCATATGTAGCGCTTTCGGAGGCTTTAAATCCAGCTAACAATGTGACCATGTTAAATCCTTTAAGTGCAGATTTAGCTACGATGCGTCAATCTTTGTTATTCTCTGGACTTGAAGCGATCTCGTATAATATCAATCGTAAAAACTCCGATTTGAAGTTATTTGAATTTGGAAAAACCTACCACAATTATCTTGCAGGTTATGAAGAGAAAAAACATTTGACTTTATTTCTATCTGGTAACAGAACACAGGAAAATTGGACTAATGCACAAAAGCCATCTGATTTTTTTATGTTTAAAGGATATGTAAATGGAATTCTATCTAGACTTGGCATCCAAAAAACACAAAACATGCCCGTAACTTCAGATGTTTTTTCAGAGGGAATTGCGATTAGTGTAGGGACGGAAATAGTGGTTGAATTAGGAGTAGTAAAAAAATCGATTAATAAACATTTTGGAATCAAACAAGAAGTATTTTTTGCAGATTTTAACTGGAATTTAATTTTAAAATTAATTGCTACCAAAATAAAATATACTGAGATTCCAAAATATCCAGAAGTTCGAAGAGATTTAGCACTACTAATTGATCAAGCCGTAACGTATGATAGTATTTATACAATTGCGCGTCAAACAGAAAAAACGCTTTTAAAAGACATCAATTTATTTGATGTGTACGAAGGGAATAATCTTCCGGAAGGAAAAAAATCATATGCTTTGAGTTTCACAATCCAAGACAGTGCCAAAACACTGACTGATGTGCAAATTGATAAAATTATGAACAAATTACAAACGAATTTTGAAACAGAACTTGGTGCTGTTTTGAGGTAATTATTTCATTAAATGTAAAATCCCGATACTCTAAATTAAAGTATCGGGATTTTTATTTACAAGCTTTTAATGACAAATTCACTTCTTCGGTTGAGCTCATGCTCCTCTTCGGTGCAGCTTTCTTCGGGTATACATTTTACAATTTGAACTGATTCTCCGTAGCCTTTTGCAAAAATTTGTTTTGGTGAAATTCCTTGTTCTAAAAAGTAATCTCTAGTAGCCTGTGCTCTTTTTTGGGATAAATCTTTATTAAAATTTCCATTACCTCTGTTGTCTGTGTGGGAACCTATTTCCACTATCATTTCTGGATATTTTTTCATTAAAGCAACAACTTTATTCAAGATAGTTTTAGAGTCTTTTCTGATGTACCACAAATTATAATCAAAATATATAGGATCGGTCTTGATAATTAAGCGGTCTTTATCTTTTACAACATCTTTTTCATTTGCTAAAATAGTAGCAACTTTTTCAATTTTTTTGGCTTCAACTAATTCTTGATTTCTTTTTGCAGTTAAGGCAATGCTTTTTATTTTCTCAGCCTGAGCTACTTTTTCTTTTTCTTGTTGCAAAGCTAAAGCAGTAAGTCTATTTCTTTCTTCTTCCTCTAAAACAAGTTGCTGCTCTCGTTTAATGACCTCATTTGATTTAATTTGCATGGAAGCATCATTGTTTTTTTTGCGCTCAGCATTAATTACTATTTTTTTGGATGCGGAAGTATAATTGTCCTTTTCTGCAGTAATTTTATAAGTGACTTTACATAAAACTTCAAAACTTAATTTACCTTCGCTAGTTGTTATGCTACGTTGTACTATTTCACCATCAGCGTTTTGCAATTGTACCATTACATTTTCTAACGGTAATTTAGTATCCACATCAGTAATGATTCCAGTTATATACTGCTTACAATCTTCAATAATCAATGGTTTCTCTTCTGTAAAAGAATAAATATCGTCGCTTCCTTGACCACCTAAGCGGTTAGAGGAGAAAAAACCCTCCTTTGTATCGGAATTGATAAAAAAAGCAAAGTCATCATATCCTGAGTTTATGGGTAACCCAACATTTTCAGCTTGCGTAGGAACTCCATTTTGTAAAGCCGAAACAAATACATCTAATGCACCATACCCTTCATGTCCATTTGAAGAAAAATACAATTTGTTGTCTTTTGAAAAAAATGGAAATTGCTCTTTTCGTGCAGTATTAACCAAATTGCCAAGATTAACAGGTATTCCAAAAGTATCTCCGTAAATTTCTACTGAAAAAATATCAAATGAACCGAATGTTCCCGGCATGTCTGAAGCAAAATACAATGTTTTTTCATCAATGCTTAATGCTGGATGTTCTGTTGAATAATTATCATTATTAAAAGGCAACGAAATGATATTTGTCCATTTTCCGTTATTCCACGAAGCTCTAAACAACTGTAAATTGGAAACTTTATCTTTATTTTTTCCGCGTCTGCCTTTTTTATAGTTATTTCTGGTGAAAAACATGGTTTTTCCATCTTTTGTAAATACAGCATTAGATTCATGCATAGCTGTGTTTATTTTACTGTCAAAACCAATGGCTAATGAGTCCACTGCGTTTACATTGCGCAATGGAATTGCCATCAAATCAAGATAGGATTCTCCATTCCATTTAAAACGTTTATCAAACATAACCATTTTAGATTTGACAGCTGTAAATACAAATGTATCGTTAGTTACAAAACCTCCAAACTCCGTATTGGGTGTGTTTATTTTTAGATTTTTAATTTGATATCTTTCACCTATCGCAGTAACATTTTCAA
Organism: Flavobacterium sp. GNP010; assembly: GCF_056428945.1. Taxonomy (NCBI): domain Bacteria; kingdom Pseudomonadati; phylum Bacteroidota; class Flavobacteriia; order Flavobacteriales; family Flavobacteriaceae; genus Flavobacterium; species Flavobacterium sp. GNP010. The sequence continues at coordinate 25,525 of NZ_JBWJVK010000023.1, forward strand.
GAACTTGAAGCCCTTTTTGGTATCGAATCAAAATGTCTTTATCCGATAAGGAAGCATAATATTTTTGCAATACAGCATTAGCATCATCATACTTCCCAGATGCTTTTAAAGTTTGTGAATATTTAAAGTAATATTCTTCCCCAATTTCACTTCCAAAATTTGTGATTAAAACTTTGTAATAGTACTGAGCAGTATTAAAATCATTGGTATAATAGTAGCAGTCAGCAAGGTTTTTAAGTACAATTTGCGAAGTGTTATCTTGAATAATTGATTTGTACAATGGAATTGCTTCAATGTAAAAAGTGCGTTCAAAAAGTCGGTTAGCTCTTTTTAGATTGTCGTCTTGAGCCTGTAATAATTGGATGGAAAGTACCAATAGTAGCAAGAATATTTTTTTCATAATTTATGTCTTAGAAAAATCGTGGAGATTTATCGTATCCTCTACTGGATAAATCTAAATTAAACAATACAAAAATCTCATGGGTTCCCGAATTAAATTCTCCTAGGCTAGAGGTATTGTAATCATAAGCGTACCCAACACGAATACTGGGTGTAGCTTTTACATTCATCATAGCACTTACAGAATCCCCAAATCGATATGCTGCTCCAAACTCAAATTTTTCATTGTACAAAACATTTGCAGTGACATCAAGAGATATTGGCGCACCTGAAACGTATTTTGACATAAGAGCTGGCTTAAATTTGAATTGTTCTGATACTTTAAATACATATCCAGCTGTTAGGAAAACATGGGTGTTTTCTCTGTTAAAGGAATTGGTACCTGACCTATTTTCAAATTGTTTTGTTGCTAATAAATTTGGGGCAGATAAACCCACATAATAATTGTTTGTAAAATAAAAGGCTCCAACACCTACATTTGGCATGATATCATTTCTATTTTCTGAAAAAGCATCATCTGTTCCTAGAGTACCACTTTCAAAAACAAAGCCATCAAAATTAGTTTGCAAATTGGTAAACCCTGCTTTTACTCCAAAGGATACTTTGTGATTGTTATTAAACTCTAGTAAATAAGCAAAATCTGCAAAAAAATTATTCTCTTTTTTCACTCCTCCACCAATATCATCAGATATTAATGAAAACCCTACTTCTACTTTTTTATTTACTGGCATGTGAGCAAATAATGTCAATGTTTTTGGCGCACCCACAGCGCCCACCCACTGGGATCTATACAAGGCACCCAAATTTAAATCAGACTCTATGCCTGTAGCATAAGCAGGATTTAAAACACTCATATTATACATGTATTGGGTATATTGAGGGTCTTGTTGTGCTGTTAATTTTGTAATTATCAAGAAAAGACTTGAAAGTAGTATGAACTTTTTCATGTACTATTTTTTAAAAAATAAAGATTGTTATCTATTCAAATAAAAACGTCCTTGCTTAGGGGAAATGCTTCCTTTATTGAAGTGAATAACATAAAAATAAACTCCTTCAGGCGCTTTTCCGTTGCTACTTGTTTTGGAGTCTGATGAAGTACCATCCCATTTTGGCTTGTTTTTATTAGCCGTATACATGAGACTTCCGTATCTGTTGAATATTTCTAATACATAATTGGGATAAATAAAATCAATATCTGGAATAGAAAAAGTATCGTTTACGCCATCTCCATTGGGCGAAAACCCATCAGGTATAAAAAATTCTGGAGTTGCATCACAATTGGTAAGTGAAACTGTTACTTGTAAAGGAGTTGTTGACAAACAACTGTTTGCATTTGTTGAATCAAAACCATAATAAATTCCATTATCTCGCAGTAATGCTGTGTTAGATAACAAATTTCCTCCCGTAGCAGCATCATACCATTTTACAGTTCCATTTGAAGTTACATTGCTGGATAAACTTTGAATAGTAGGCAGATCTAACCCACAAAATTTTTCTCCATTTTGAAGTAGTATAGGAGTTTGCAATTCATTTATAACAACTTGAGCTAGAGCCAAACCAGATTCACACCCTGTAGTTGCATTTACCTCTTTTACATAATAATTTCCTGAATGTAATACCGTTTTGGCAGTCAGTGCAGTTGTATTCGTTATAGAATTATACCACCTGTACTGAGAGCCATTAGGTACTAGATTAGCTACGGTTGCATTTTGCACTTTACAAAATTCTTGATTACTAGTCAATGGTACATTTGGCAAGGCATTGATTACGATATTTTTAGTATTGGTATTCATCGAAGCAGAACAGCCTGTACTAGAATCTGAAAGACTTAGTAAGTTAAATGATGAAAGCCCGGAATTTGGAATAAATGAACTAGGAATGGTATAACTTGTCCTCCCAGCATTTACAAATAAAGGAACCATTTGAACCCCAATATTATTTGCACCAGATAAAGAATAATTAATTGTAATTCCAGTTAAAGCTCCTAATCCCGAGAGCTCCACTACAACTGGCTGACCTGCACAAACTTCCTTTATACTTACAATTAAATTACTACTATCAGGCAGGGCTTTAACCAAGAAAGATTTAGACAAAGTAGCTGAATTAGTACAATTTGTGGCCAAATTAGTAATTCTGCTAATTGTAAAGTTGGTCGTTCCTGCATTAGGAATTTGAGAGGAAGGAATTTGGAATGATGCAACTCCTGCACGTACTGAAATTGTCATAGTTTGATTAACAAGACTATTACTTCCAGATAGAGTATAAACAATACTATAATCCCCATCTGTTAGATTCCATGGTCCCGATAATACTACATTTGCATTTGTTAATTGACATACAGGGTCAATTTGAATAGTAGCATTATTAATTTGCGGAATAGGATTTATTCGCACTACCCCAGAAATAGTAGGAACTATATTAGTACAAATTCCTAATGATGATTCACTTACTATATTTGAAATGGAAACAGTATAATTACCAGATGTGCTAAAACTACTTGCTGCTAAAGGAAAAGTAAAAACGTTATTGGTAAAGTTTTGAGTTGTTGAAAAAACATTGGTATTACCAGAAATAGTATAGGTTACCGTATAGGCTCCATTAGGAATATTAACTACATCTTTAATTGATGCTGTAAATGAGGTGGAAGCTAATTCGTTTTCACAAATTGGAGCATTTACTTGCAAAGTGCCGCCAGTATAATCCAGTTGCTTTTCTAAAGTAATAAATAAAACAGATGTTTGATCGTCACAAACATTATTATCTGAAAAAACAGTATAGGTAAATCGATACAAACCGGGACCACGTGTATTGTAAATGTTTTGAATATCAATAATAGAATCGGTATCATCATTATTGTCTAGTTCATCCGTACTGTTCTCTTTCCATAAACCACCTGCATCCTCGCCTGTAAGACCATCAAAAAGATTATAACTCCTGTAAGAATTCAACTCGTTTGAACACAATTTTACTTCATCGGGGCTACCAGCAATAGGAGAACGATAAATAGTTACAAATATTTTTACATCAGGTGGAGCTGGACAAGATCCTATTGCTGGTATAGAATAGGTATATTCATACGTGCTACCTGGAATTAAATTTGTGGTATTTAGGGTATTATTTGTTAAACCAACATTAGTGGTATTTCCTACCCAGGTGCCTCCTATTTGTGGAGGAAGAAAATCTCCATTAAACGCTTCAAATAAATTATAAGCGGATTCTGTATTGCAAATAGAGGAATTGGCACCAGGAACTCCCGTATATCCGCCTATGTTTACCGTTACAATAGCAGTATCACTGCAACCTGATGTAGTTGTAACTGTGTAAGAATACCTATATGTTCCGCTACGGCGAATTAATTGAGCATTTAAAATCCCAGTGGTTCGATTTAGTCCTCCAGATCTATCCTCATCTTTCCAAATTCCGCCAGATGTATGCAAACCTAGTTGCGCATTAAGATCTATGCTTTTACTAGATACATTTGTAATATCACAAATATCCAATGCTACATTGTCAGTACCAGCTATTCCATTACATTGACTATAAGAAATATGTGTAGCTGCAAAAAAAAAGAAGAAATAAAAAATTTTATAAATATCGAAAGGTAATTTTTTATTCATGTTTAAAATGTTTAAACAAAAATACAATTTTTTTTAACGTTTTTTTATAAAATGTTTATTTATAAGAAAATAATGCTAAATTTCATTAAACTATATTAAAAACTTATACTTATAAAAAAATAGCCCCACACAAAAGTGCAGGGCTTTTCAAACTAACCAAACATCAACTTTAAACCAACTTTTATTGTTTTGGCAGTACAACTGTATCAACCACGTGAATCACTCCGTTAGATTGGTTTACGTCTGCAATTGTAACTTTAGACTTTCCACCATTCTCATCTGTAATAATTAAATCTTTTCCTTGCATCATTGCTACCAAGGTTCCGCCACTTACTGTATTTAATGTTGCTTTTCCTTTTCCAGCTTTAATTGCTTTTGCAATATCTGAAGCATTCATTTTTCCTGCAACAACATGGTATGTCAAGATAGTTTGCAATGTTTTTAAGTTTTCTGGTTTTAATACTGTTTCTACAGTACCAGCTGGTAATTTATCAAACGCTGCATTTGTTGGGGCAAAAACGGTGAATGGTCCTTTACTTTGTAATGTTTCTACTAAACCAGCTGCAGTTACTGCAGCAACAAGCGTAGTATGATCTTTAGAATTTACAGCATTTTCAACAATATTTTTAGAAGGATACATTGCTGCTCCGCCTACCATTACTGTTTTTTGAGCGTATGATGTTGCTCCAAATACTAAAGCCATAAATGCAATTGATAAAAATTTTCTAGTTTTCATAAAATTTGTTTTTTTAAGTTATATAAAGTCATTTACGCTCCTTTTATGATTATGGTTTTAATAAAAAATACAATAAAAACCTATATAGTATTCAAAACGCTAAAAATCAGTATTTTATAAATTAAATACGAAATAAATTAGGACTATATTAACAGCCGTTACCTATTTTTAATACCTTAGGATTTCAATTTTAAAGCTATGAAAAACCGACCTGAAAAAATTAGAAGTAAAAAATTGGAGTCTAGAGTAGATTTAACCGCTATGGTTAGTGTGTCATTTCTTTTGATAGTGTTTTTTATGGTCACTATTGATTTGGCAAAGCCTAAAGGTATTGGTTTGGGTTTACCCGATAAAAATCCTGAATGGGATGGTAGAATAATTTGTGGATCAGGTACAGAAATACGCACGATAACCATTTTAATAGACAACAACGACAAGTTAGTAAGCTATCAAGGCCTTTTATCCTACCCGATTGAAAAACCAAAAACGCTATCCTACGACGAAAATGGAATTCGTAAAGAACTACACAGTAAAAAAAGGTTAATTCAAGAATATTACGGTGATACTTCAAGAGGACCAATTGTTATCATAAAACCGAGTAAAAAATGCAACTATAAAAATTTAATTGACATTCTGGATGAAATGGCCATTGCTAAAATTGATACCTACAGCATCATTAACGACTTTACGCCGGAAGAATCTCAATTATTGGCAGCTAATTAAAACAAGTTAAAAGTCAATCCCTAATCTAGAATTGCTTTGTTTATTAAACACGAATTACACAAATTCACACGAATGTAAATTGGTAAAATTCTGAGTAAATTTTAATGTTAAATGAATATAAAATAGGTGAAACTTGTAAAGAATTTATATGCTGCATACGAATTTTCTAGCCCTGATAGCAGCGTAAATCCTTTGATAAAGCTTTTAGCCTTTTGGCTAGAAGCTTTATCAAAGATTGCAGCGAATAGCAGGATTAGCTCCTGGAAAAATACAATCACAAAAAAAAGTCCCACATTGCTGTGGGACTTTCTATTTATAAAAAAACGGAGAATTATTTTTTCTCTGATTTTTCCATTTTAGCTTTCAATGCAGCTAACATATCATTGTTATCTCCTAAAGTTGCAGCTGGTGCATTTGTAGAAGAGTTAGATGATGTGTTTTCTGAAGCTGATTTCACATTTTTCTCTTCTTCTTCGCGGAAGATAGCAGTGTGAGATGCAACAACTCTTTTGAATTCTTTGTTGAATTCGATTACTTTGAAATCAGCAGTATCGCCTTTTTTCAATTTCTTTCCGTCTTCTTTTTCAAGGTGACGAGTAGGAATGAAAGCAACGATATCATCTCCGAATTCTACAGTAGCTCCTTTGTCAACAATTTCAGAAATTTCACCATTGTGGATAGTTCCTACAGCGAATGAATCTTCATACTGATCCCAAGGATTAGCAGTAGTTTGTTTGTGACCTAAAGATAATTTACGTCCGTCAACATCCAACTCTAATACTACAACGTCAAGTTTTTCACCAACGTTTACGAATTCAGATGGGTGTTTGATTTTCTTAGTCCAAGATAAGTCAGAGATGTAGATTAATCCATCAATTCCTTCTTCCAATTCTACGAAAATTCCAAAGTTTGTAAAGTTTCTAACGATACCTGTATGCTTAGAACCTACTGGGTATTTAGCAGTGATATCAGTCCAAGGATCTTGAGACAATTGTTTGATACCTAATGACATTTTACGATCGTCTCTATCTAAAGTTAAGATAACAGCTTCAACAACATCACCTACTTTTACGAAATCTTGAGCAGAACGCAAGTGCGTAGACCAAGACATTTCAGAAACGTGGATTAAACCTTCAACACCTTCAGCAACTTCGATGAAAGCACCGTAATCAGCGATTACAACTACTTTACCTTTTACTTTGTCTCCAATAGCTAATTTAGCATCTAGAGCATCCCAAGGGTGAGCGTTTAATTGTTTCAATCCTAATTGTATTCTTGTTTTTTCGTCATCGAAATCAAGGATTACAACGTTTAATTTTTGATCTAATTCAAGAACTTCAGATGGGTGGTTGATTCTAGACCAAGAAAGGTCAGTAATGTGAATCAATCCATCAACTCCACCTAAGTCAATAAAGACACCATAAGAAGTAATGTTTTTAACAACACCTTCTAATACTTGTCCTTTTTGTAATTGACCGATGATTTCTTTTTTCTGGATTTCGATATCCGCTTCAATAAGCGCTTTGTGAGATACAACTACGTTTTTAAATTCGTGGTTAATTTTCACAACTTTAAATTCCATCATTTTGTTTACGTATACATCGTAATCTCTAATTGGCTTAACATCAATTTGAGATCCTGGTAAGAACGCTTCAATTCCGAAAACGTCAACGATCATACCACCTTTAGTTCTGCATTTTACAAAACCATTAACGATTTCTCCTGTTTCGTTAGCCGAAATAACTCTATCCCATGATTTGATAGTACGTGCTTTTCTGTGAGATAAAACTAATTGACCAGTTTTGTCCTCACGGATGTCAATTAATACTTCAACAGTATCACCTACTTTTAATGCTGGGTTGTAACGGAATTCGTTTAATGAAATAACACCTTCCGATTTTGCGTTGATATCAACAATTACGTCTCTATCAGTAATTCTAACAACTACACCATCTACCACTTCTTCTTGATCAGTAGCGATAAATGTTTTTGAAACTAGTGCTTCGAATTCTAATAAGTTTTTCTCATCAACAGCATCAATACCTTCTTCGAAATTGTGCCAGTTAAAATTTGCTAAAAACTCTTCTTGTGATTTTACTTGTTCAGACATGCTGATTAAAAATTTGTATTCTGTATTCTCTCGAGTTTCTTAATGTGCTAGAAAACAACAGAAGTTGTTTGTATAATTAGTTGAACCCTAAAGGAAACTCTTATTCACCAAAAGGACTGCAAAAGTAACACATTTATATCAAATTGCAAAATAATTATGCAGCGATAATTGTTTGAAAATCAGGAGCCAGCATTTTTGATGTTTTTATGACGATTACTCCCGCTTTTCGTTGCAATCTCCCGAAAAAATCGGGAGGATTTCCACTTCACTCGGGGCTATTTATGGCGTTTGGGGAATTCAAAAACAAATGCTTCCTAAAAAAAACAAATCAACTTGTTTTCCTCTATACAATAATCTTACAAAATCTCCCCTGCCTCTTACCCGCTATTGCACAAACCCTTTCTTGTGATAGCAACTTGTAAAACATTAGCTAATTTGTTTTTATTTAATTATATCCGGAATCAAAGATTTCAAATAATCAGGTATTTTTGTTATGGAAGAAACTTTTCCTGATTCAAATGATAAAATATGGGTTGGATGCTTGAGGAATTTTGACGAATCGAATAAATCTATGTAGTCAAAATAATTGAAAAAAGAATTTAAATTATTATATCCGTCATTGTATCGCTTTTCTATTTCATTTTCAGGCACATAATGTCCTCCATTTTCAACTCGGATGGCTACCCTTTTTTTAGCTTCTTGTATGGAGTCAAGACACAGAAAAATAAGATGCAAATCATATCCATTATTTTTGAATATTTCAGGCCAATGAAGAGGTGTGGAATTGAAGTTGGTTTCATAACAAAAGCTGGATTTGTTATCGATTGCTTTTTTTACCTGGCTTTCTAACTCATTAAATGCCATCCTATGAGCCATTGCTTCTTTCAGGTCCGAGTCAATCAAAGAATTATAGAATCTTAAAAATTGATAATCATAATCAAAAGGAGTAAAATTGTCAGGAGCTAGCGGTTTAGAAAAAGTTGATTTTCCAGAACCATTACATCCTGCTATTATAAGCAAAACAGGCTTAGACATTCTTGAATTGTGGGGCAATAATGGGCTTTTTTTGATTTTTCCCCAATTTCAAGTTTTCTTCATAAACAGCTACTTGTAACTTAACTGAAGGCATTACTGTTTTCATTTGCTTTAAAGCAAATTGTACTCTTTGGTTAGTATTTGAAATATTTTTCATAATCACAAATTTACAAAAAAATTAAATAGTACAAATGAGCAATAATAATAAAAAATATCCTCTTTACTAATTGACATTTTTGATTTAACAAAATTCATTTGTTTTTTATACACAAATACAACACAACTCCACTTTTCGTTACAAACGAAGTTCACTGAACTCCAATAAAAACATAAGCTAACCGAAGTGATTTTACGAAAAAATCGGGAGGATTTCCACTTCACTCGGGGCTATTTAACTTCAATTGGTTTTTGAGCAAAAAAAAACCCGATATCTCATAAAAAATATCGAGTTCAATTTAGTTAAATCCAGTCTTAATGACTTACATTTTCAACATCTATAGGATTGTGTTTGTGCTTGAACAAAACTGCAAATGCAACTGCAATTACTAACGCGTAAATAGCAAAAGCCAACCAAATGGTATGCCAGTCTTTCATTAAAATTACTTTGCTGAACAATCCATCTGCTCCTATTGCATTCCCTTGACCAGTTACAAATTCTATCATTTTGGAATTTGTCGTTTCTGTTTCCAGAAAACCAGCTAACTCAGTAGTATTGTTAAATGATTTCGTAAAATATTTATCAATAGCCCATCCCGAAGTAAAACTTCCTAAAACCGCACCAAAACCATTGGTCATCATCATAAACAAACCTTGCGCTGAAGAACGATTTTTTGGATCTGTATTTGTTTCAACAAATAAGGATCCTGAAATATTAAAGAAATCAAATGCCATTCCATACACCACACAAGACATAATAATCATCCATAATCCGCTTGTTGGATTTCCGTAAGCAAACAATCCAAAACGCAATACCCAAGCCAACATACTAATCAACATTACTTGTTTGATTCCAAAACGCTTTAAGAAAAATGGAATCGCAAGAATAAATAAAGTCTCTGAGATTTGAGAAATTGACATGATAATCGTCGAATATTCTACAACAAAGGAATCAGCATATTTGGGGAAATTCTTAAATTCATCCAAAAAGACATCTCCATAAGCATTCGTTAGTTGTAGCGCTCCTCCTAAAAACATAGAAAAAATAAAGAACAAAGCCATTTTATAATCAGCAAATAATTTAAAAGACTCAAGTCCTAATGTTTCCATAATGGAAGCATTTTCTTTAGACAATCGTTGCGGTTTACATTTGGGTAATGTGAAAGAATAAATCCCTAGTACAACTGCGGCTAAACCTGCAATGTAAAACTGATATTCAGTTGCCTTATTCCCCGTTAGATTTGTGATCCACATCGCTACAATAAAACCGATTGTTCCCCAGACCCTAATTGGTGGAAAATTCTTGATTACATCCTTATTATTTAATTTCAATGCATTGTAGGAGATAGAATTGCTTAAAGCTATAGTAGGCATATAAAAACACATTGCCAAAAGCATAATATAAATAAAGGTTTCAGGAGTAGCTACTTGCGGAATATAGAATAAAACCCCAGCATATAAAATGTGTAATACTCCGTATAATTTTTCAGCATTTATCCATCGATCTGCAATAATTCCAGTTAATGTTGGCATGAATAAAGATGCAATTCCCATAGTTCCAAAAACCAATCCAAATTGAGTTCCGTCCCAACTTTTCGTACCAAACCAATAATTTGCAATGGTAATCAACCAAGCTCCCCAAACAAAAAACTGGAGAAAACTCATTATGATCAATCTATTTTTAATTCCCATGAGATGAATTGTTTTTTTTACTTTAAAAAATTTACAAGGCGTAAATCTACCATTAAAAATGATATCTGCAAATAATTATATCGTTTTAGTGATTTCATTGACCAATTCTAAAACTTGTAAAAATTGTTCCTCACGGCTCAAATATGAATTGTCAATTTCAATTGCATCTGCCGCCATCACTAAAGGAGAATCTTCTCGGTGCGTATCTATATAATCACGTTCTTCTACATTTTTGAGCACTTCATCATACGTTACGGCGTCACCTTTGGCTACCAACTCATCATATCGTCTTTGTGCTCTGGTACTAGCGCTTGCCGTCATAAATATTTTAAGTTCCGCATCTGGAAAAACTACAGTACCAATATCTCTTCCGTCCATTACAATTCCTTTGTCTTTTCCCATTTCTTTCTGTTGTTCCACTAGTTTAGCACGAACTTCAGAAACTTCAGCTACTTTACTCACAAAACTTGAAACTTCAATAGTTCTAATTTCTGCTTCAACACTAACCTCATTCAAATACATTTCAGCAAAACCCAAATCAGGATTAAATTTGAAATGCAATTTTATACTTGATAAACTATTGATTAAGGTTTCTTTGTCAAAAAAATCGGCAGTTATGTATCCGTTTTGCATCGCAAATAAAGTTACTGCACGGTACATTGCTCCAGTATCAACGTAAATATATCCTAGTTGATTTGCGAGCTGTTTGGCTAACGTACTTTTTCCCGTAGAGGAAAAACCGTCAATTGCAATGGTAATATTTTTCAAAATAATGTATTTAATTTTTAATAATTAATCAACTTGACTTGTCATTGATTGATTTAAGCCCTCACTCTTGAAAGTTAATGGTTAAGCCAAAAAGACTTGTGTTTCCCGCTAATGTGTACCTAGAGTAGGAATAATTAAATTTCAACTTATTCAATTTAAGTCCGAAACCTAGCGAAATCCCCGAAAAATTGCGCTGCTCTTCTAACCGCAATTCCTCAGCTCTTCGAAAATTATATCCCAAGCGCAAATTAAATGCTTTTTTGGGAAAAAGCTCCACTCCTACGATGACATGTCGCAACGCATTATTCACAAATGAAACCTTCTCTTCGGTTGATTCTCCATTAAATGAAGAAGTAGTTCTAGCTGGATTTGAAAATGCAATATTCCATTGCTGTACGTTTTCTAGTGTAAGATGCCAACGAATAGGTACATTTTCTAGTTCTTGCGAAACTCCAGCAATTATCTCGAGTGGTAATTTTTCACGAACACCATTGTAAGTAGAAAATTGAGTTCCTATATTTCGAATTGCCAAGCCCCAATTGACATCATTTTTTTCATCAATAAAAAGCGCTCCAACATCTACAGCACCTCCTAATGAATTATAACTTTCTAAAGTTGATGAAATTAATTTGGCACTTGCTCCTACATGAATGTCGGTATTCGGAATATTGTAAGCATATCCAAAAGACAACGCTATTTCACTACCTGTAAAGCCTGATGTCTCCTGACCATTTTCATCGTAGCCTTCAAAATTACCATAATTTACATAATTTACTCCAGCTTGAAATGTTTGCAAATGCCGGTCGTATGTATAGGCATACGAAGCCGTTCCATAAGTTACTTCCTTATAATAACTTCCGTAATTTAACGCCAAATGGTTGTCCATTTCAGGATTTATTGTCGCTGGATTAAAATGAGCTTGATTGACATCATTATCATAAATTGTAATTACTTTTCCGCCCAGCGCAGCTTGTCTTGGAGAAGTTACTAGGTTTAAAAACTGATATATTGTTTTACCTCCTATCTGACCGATTGACGCGGCTCCGTAAAATAAAAAACTGAATATCAAAATTTTTTTAAACATGTTGCGAGAGCGTCAAAAGTTTAAAATGATAACGCTAGTGCGAAGATATTATTTTTTAGAAAAAGAAAAGTTTAAAAAGGGACAATTCAACCCTTAAAATCAACAGTTCAGTATAAAACCTTTTTGAATCGTTTGGTTTGCACCTAGTTTTGACAAAGAATTCAAACCTAAAACTAAAAACCATGAAAGATTTACTTTTTACTACGCTACTATTTTTATGTTTTTGCAACATACAAGCACAAATGGACGATAAATTTTATTATCCCAAAAAAGCAAAAACCATCAGAATAGATACTTTACAATTCAAAGAGCACAATTATTACATTGAAAAAGATACCATCAATAGTGTCGTATTATTACCCGAACAAAAACAACCGAAGGCAACTATTCTTTATTTTCATGGTGCAGGCGGTAATTGTATGAGTTATGTGCCTTTTGTAAAACCTTTAGTTAAAAATGGCTATGAAGTAATTATGCTTGATTTGAGAGGCTACGGAAAATCTAGCGGAAAACCCACTCACATCAACATTGCAGCTGACGCACAATTTATATTGAATTCCTTATTACAAGATAAAAAATACCAAAATAAAAAATTAATAATTTACGGCGCCTCTATGGGAACGCAAGTAGCCACAAATCTTGCAAAAAACAATCCAGAAAAAATTGCTGGACTTATCTTGGACGGAGTTATCAGTTCCTTCACTGATATAGCTCTTTCTAAAGCGCCACAGGAACAACACTCGATGATAAGTATGTACTTAAAGTCACCTTATTCGCCAAAGGAAGACATTAAAACCTTACAATCAATTCCAGTTTTGTTTATTCATTCAAAATCAGATAAAGATGTTCCTTTTGCACATTGCGAAACGGTGTATAACAATACCAAAACCAAAAAAGAACTTTGGATATATGAGGGAGACCACTTGAAAGCACCACAATTATTCCCTATTACTTTTATACAAAAAGTAAACGCATTATTACAATAACGATATCGTTTTTATAAAAAAATCCAAATTCTTAAGCTGAAAAACAGTCTAGGAATTTGGATTTTTAATGATTTCGAAAGCTACTTACTTACAAAATTTTAGCATTTTTAACCTTTTGATCGGTTAAAGCAAATTGCAATACTTCGCTCATTTCTTTTACATAATGAAACGTAAGCCCATCAAGATACTCCGATTTTATTTCATCGATATCACTTTTATTTTCGTGACACAAGATAATTTCTTTGATGTTGGCTCTCTTCGCCGCAAGAATTTTCTCTTTAATTCCGCCTACTTGCAACACTTTTCCACGTAACGTGATTTCACCTGTCATGGCTAAGTTTTTCTTCACCCGTTTTTGTGTAAACAAAGAAACTAATGAAGTTAACATGGCAATTCCAGCACTTGGACCGTCTTTTGGTGTAGCGCCTTCTGGAACGTGCAAGTGAATGTTGTATTTAGAAAGAATCTCGGAATCCAGTCCTAAAAGCTTCGCATTCGCTTTAATATATTCCAAAGCTATTGTTGCTGATTCTTTCATTACTGTTCCTAAATTTCCAGTAATCGTCATAGTACCTTTTCCCGGAGATAGCAACGATTCTATGAACAAAATATCACCGCCTACTGATGTCCAAGCCAAACCAGTAACTACTCCAGCAACATCATTATTCTCGTATTTATCTCTTTCTAATCGAGGAACACCAAGTGTTTTTACAATATCCTCGTCTGTTACTTTCTTATTGTACTCCTCTTCCATAGCAACTGATTTAGCTGCATTACGGATGACTTGAGCAATTTTAGCTTCAAGACCTCGAACACCAGATTCTCTAGTATATCCTTCAACAATTTTTTCTAATTGTTTTTTTCCAATAGTCAAATCCTTGGTCGTTAAACCATGTTCTTTCAATTGTCTTGGAAACAAATGCTGACGCGCAATTTCTACCTTTTCTTCAATTGTATAGCCTGACATTTTGATGATTTCCATTCTGTCTCGCAAAGCAGGTTGAATGGCCGCCATATTATTAGACGTTGCAATAAACATTACTTTAGACAAATCATACCCCATTTCTAGGAAATTATCATAAAAAGAATTGTTTTGTTCTGGATCTAAAACCTCTAGCAAAGCCGAAGATGGATCGCCTTGATTACTGTTGGATAATTTATCAATTTCATCCAAAACAAAAACTGGATTTGACGTTCCTGCTTTTTTCAAGCTTTGAATAATCCGTCCGGGCATTGCACCAATGTAGGTTTTTCTGTGTCCACGAATCTCTGATTCATCACGCAAACCACCCAATGAAATACGCACATATTCTCTTCCTAAGGCTTCTGCAATAGAACGACCAATAGAAGTTTTACCAACTCCTGGAGGTCCTGTTAAGCATATAATTGGCGATTTCATATCATTTCGCAATTTTAAAACTGCAAGATGTTCTATCATTCTTTTCTTTACTTCTTCCAGTCCAAAATGATCTCTGTCTAAAATTTTCTGCGCACGTTTTAAGTCGAAAATATCTTTAGAGTATTCGTTCCAAGGTAAATCTAGAAACAACTCTAAGTAATTTCTTTGAATACCAAAATCTGGTGCCTGCGGATTCATGCGACGCATTTTTGATAGTTCTTTATCAAAATGCTTTTTAGTTTTATCATCCCATTTTTTGGTCAAAGACTTTTGTAGCATTTCGTCCATTTCTTCCTCTTGGGAAACACCACCTAGCTCTTCCTGAATGGTTTTCATTTGCTGATGCAAGAAATATTCACGTTGTTGCTGGTCTAAATCAAAACGAACTTTTGACTGAATATCATTTTTTAATTCAAGTTTTTGCAACTCGATATTCATATATCTTAGCGTCTCTAAAGCGCGTCCTTTCAACTCATTAATAGCCAACAAGTCTTGCTTCTCTTTAACAGACAAATTCATGTTAGAAGTAACAAAATTGATCAAGAAGGATTGGCTCTCGATATTCTTGATAGCAAAGGTCGCCTCACTAGGAATGTTTGGACTTTCTTTGATAATTTGAATGGCTAGCTCTTTAACTGAATCCAAAATAGCCAAAAACTCGGTATCATTTTTTTTCGGTCTTTTCTCAGGAACCTCTTTAATTTTTGCTGTTAGATACGGTAGTTCCTCAATAACAGTATCAATCTCGAATCGCTTTTTACCCTGAAGAATAACCGTAATATTTCCATCAGGCATTTTTAAAACTCGCAAAATTCGAGCAACAGTACCTATGCGGTGAATGTCATTTTTAGTTGGATCTTCGTCTTCTTCGTTAATTTGTGCAACGACACCAATTGTTTTTCCAGCAGCATTAGCGTCATTAATTAATTTGATTGATTTATCGCGTCCTGCAGTAATTGGAATAACAACACCAGGAAATAAAACCATATTTCGCAACGGTAAAATAGCCAATAATTCGGGTAAAGCCTCGTTGTTCATTTCCTCCTCATCTTCAGGAGTCAATAGTGGAATTAAATCTGCTTCCGAATCAAATTCTTGAAGTGACAGATTGTCAATAGTAAGTATTTTATGATTTGACATAGTATTATTTAAGTCTTTTTGTCATTAAAAATTGCAACTTTTAAGCAAATATAAGGTTTCAGAATATTCTTTTTAAATAAAATCATTGTTTACTTCTTATAATTTGCAAAACTCTAAAAGAGTCAATCACTGTGCCAAAACACAATCACTTTGTGCTATTTCCCATTCAAAACAACTTTTCTTGGTTGTAGCAACAGCAACCAAATAAAACAATTTGAAACAGGTTAAAAGAAAAAATGTACATTAGTTTTATAAAAACTGTAACAAACGAGAAAATAACAAGTCCTTACAATAAACTAAAATAAACTGTTTGAGTTTCACCAACTATACCATCGAAAAATTAATTGTGCTTTGCCAGCAAAAAAATCAAAAAGCACAATGCGAGGTTTACAATCGCTATGCAAAAGCGATGTACAATGTTTCGTATCGAATTGTAAAAGATGTACATTTTGCAGAAGATGTTATGCAGGAAGGTTTTTTAAAAGCATTTACTAAAATAAATGATTACAAGAAAGAAGTGGTCTTTGGGGCTTGGTTAAAAAGAATCATCGTGAATTGTAGTATTGATTTTTATAAAAAAAACAATCAATTTAAACCCGAAGATTTTGATACTACGCTTTATAAAATTGAAGAGAATGATACCGATTCAATAGAAAGTCCAAATTTTAATGAACTCAAAGTAAAACAAATTTTAGAGACTATTAATACACTAAAATACAATTACAGAATGGTTTTGACCTTGTTTTATATTGAAGGATATGATCAAGAAGAAATAAGCGAAATTCTGAATATTAGTTATGCCAATTGCAGAACTACACTAAGTAGAGCCAAAGATTGTTTACGTAAAAAACTAGAGGAAATATGAAAGAGGAAAATAAAAAACTGGATCAATTATTTGAAAAATATGAAAACGAATGGGACATCGAAACCCTTGAAGCCAGTCATGAAGAACGATTCCTAAAAAAAATGAAGCCTGAAAAATCAAATTGGAAACGCTTTGTTTCAATTGGCATCGCGGCTTCCATAATAATTATGCTAGGAGTTTCTATTTTCAATGCTACACCAAAAAAAACGGAAGAATTGCGGTTTGCATCACAAGAAACAAAACAAACCGATTCTATTTTTACAATTTTAATAGAAAATGAATTAGAAAAAATTAAGGAAAAAAAGTCTCCAGAAAATGAAAGAATAATTGCAGATGCACTCCAGCAAATGAGATCTTTAGATAGTGATTATACCAAAATAATTAAGGAATTAGAAACCAATGGCGAGAGCAAACAAATTATTTATGCAATGATTAGCAATCTTCAAACACGAATTTCTTTTTTACAAAATGTTCTGCTACATATTGAAAACACTGAAAAATTAAAAGCCATATCAGATGAAAAAACAATTTAAAATAGTCCTATTATTGGCTTTAATACCCTTTTTAGGATTTTCAAATGAACCTGATTACATTCATTCTAAACAAAAAATAATCAAGAAAACGTATTTCGTAAATTCGGATGCGGGTCTTTACATCGATAATTCATACGGTACTATTTCTGTAACTACTTGGGACGAAGATAAAACCGAATTGGATATTGTAATAAAAGTGAGTGGTGACAACGAAAATTGGGTGAACCAACGCTTAACCGATATTAATATTGATATCATTGCGCTGAAAGGTTTGATTACTGCAAAAACAATTTTGGGAAACTCAAGCTATAAAAGCAATGGTAAAAACAATAGTTTTCAGATTAATTATACCCTGAAAATTCCAAGAAATGGAAGTGTAAAATTGCATAATAAATACGGGAACATCACTACGGCTGATTTATTTGCTGAGGCAGAAATTAAATGTAAATATGGTAAAATTGCATTAGGTAGATTATCTGGAAACTCTAATAATGTACTTGTAGAATATTGCTCTAACTCGACTATTTCATATCTGAAAAATGCCAGCATCATTGCAAAATATTCAAACCTAAAAATTGGAGAAGCCATAAAACTTGACTTGACTTCTGATTATACTGATATCGAAATTCAAGAAAGCGATGTTATCAAATACAGCAGTAAATATGGAACTATCAAAATTCAAAATGTAAAATCCTTAGATGCAAGCGGCAATTATTTAACGCTCAAAATTGGTGAACTGTCCAATACTTTAAAACTGTCGACCAAATACAGCAATGTAACTATTGGAACTATTAGTGCAAAAGCCAAAAGTATAGCTATTGCAGCGGGTTACACAGGATTAAACATTGGATTTGATGCTAATTTTGCTTTTGATTTTAATGTATCTGTAAAATATGCTAGTTTTAAACATGACAATGAATTAGAAATAGATTCAAAAGAAGACTCTAATAACTTGAAAAAATACAGTGGTTTCTATAAGAAAAAAGGAGTAAACAACATCACTATAATGTCAGATTACGGAAATGTAACACTCCTAAAAAAACAATAACTCTAAAACTTTAATCATGAAAAATTCCATTAAATTATTTGTTAGTTGCTCGCTATTACTAACTACTATGACTTACGCACAATGGTCATCCAATCAAAAAATAAAAGGAAACGGGAAATTTATTACTGAAAATAGAAGTACCGCTTCTTATGATGAAATCGCAATTACGGGATTTTTTGATGTAGAATTAGTTGCAGGAAAAGAAGGAAATATAACTGTAAAAGGAGAGGAAAATTTAGTACCATTCATAAAAGTTGAAGTAGTCAATCAGGTATTGAAAATTTCAACTGAAAAAAACAAATACTTTACGTCTAGCAAAGGAAAGCAAATTGTAATTGTTGTTCCCTTTGAAAGCATAACTCAGGTTTCCTTGACTGGTTCAGGCGATGTGATTACTAAAAACAGTATTAAATCCAAAACATTTGCAGTCAAACTAATTGGTTCGGGTGATATGAAGTTAGGAATAGAATCAAATGATATTGAAATTAATTTGAGTGGTTCTGGCGACATACAACTTAGTGGAACCACAGTAAATTTAGATACAAATCTAAATGGATCTGGAGATATAGATGCAGCCAACCTGAAAGCCACAAACGCTAAAGCAACTATATCTGGCTCGGGCGACACCACTATTTATTGCAGCGATACTCTTTACGCTAGAGTTTCAGGCTCAGGAGATATTGATTACAAGGGAAACCCAACAAAAAAAGATGTAAAGGTGAGCGGTTCAGGAACTATTTCAAAAATGTAAATTAGCTAGTACTTGTATTGTTTTAAAGGTGTTTTATTCATTTAAAACACCTTTTTTTGGTACCCTTTTTAAAAGAAAAACAGCAGTCACAAAGAATACACCAAGAAATACAATTGCTAATCTAGGACTACCAGTAATCTGATCAATAACGCCATATACTACCATTCCTATTACGATTCCTATTTTTTCTGCTACGTCATAAAAACTAAAAAACGAAGCGGTATCTTGCGTTTCTGGGAGTAATTTTGAATAAGTAGACCGTGATAAAGATTGAATTCCTCCCATCACCAAACCTGCAATTGACGCCATTACATAAAAATGTATGGGTAAAGTGATAAAAAATGCAAGTGCACAAAAAGCCGCCCAAATACAATTAATACCAATCAATGTAGGAATGTTACCAAATTTAGCTGAAGCTCTTGAAGTTAAAAAAGCACCTAACACCGCTACTAATTGAATGATTAAAATACAAATTATCAAACCGATGGTTCCTTCCTCTTTTGAAGACCAAGCAATTTCTTGTGCTCCAAAATACGTAGCAACTAACATCACCGTTTGTACTGCCATACTAGACACAAAAAAACTCTCTAAGTAGCGCTTTAACGCACTGTTCTCTTGCAACAAAACCCATACTTTCTTTAATTCTTTAAATCCATTAAATACGACATGACGAGTAACTTTACGATCGTTATTTTTGTTACCTTTTGGCAAGAAATAATAGGAATACTGACTGAAAAGTACCCACCAAACACCAACCATTACAAACGAATAACGCATGGCTTTCATGGCTGCTTCTCCATCAGTTCCTGTGATTCCAAAAAGTTTTGGCTTCATAATCATGCCCAAATTAATCACTAATAAAATGACACTCCCAATATATCCTAATGAATATCCTTTGGCGCTAATACTATCTTGCTGTTCTGGATAAGCAATATCAGGTAAGTAGGAATTATAAAAAACGAGGCTTCCCCAATACCCGATCAATCCAAAAAAGTAAAACATCAATCCGATGTAAATGTTCTCTAAATTAAACCAGTACAAACCCATACATGACAGTGCTCCCAAATAACAAAAGAATTTCATAAATGATTTTTTATCTCCAACATAATCTGCAATTCCAGATAATAATGGCGAAAGAAAAGACACAACTAGGAATGCAAAAGCCGTCACAAAACTTATTAAAGCGGAGTTCTTAAGGTGCAGCCCAAAAACATCAATATAATGGCTGCGATCTGCAAATAAAGCATCGTAAAAAATAGGAAATACTGCAGAAGCAATTGTTAAGGTGTATACAGAATTTGCCCAGTCATAAAAAGCCCACGCATTTAATAATTTTTTACTTCCTTTTTCTAATTCAGCCATATGATTTATTTTTTGATTACGAATGTATTTATTTTTAATTAAGAACCATAAAAAATACAAACATTTTACACATTAAGAAATCATTACGATAAGAAACTGTGCACTATAAAAAGAGCAAAAAAAATAAGGCTATCCTTTTAGGGATAGCCATATTTTTTTGTTCATCGAAAAATCTGGATTATTTCATCACTCCAACTTTTGCTGCTATAGCTCTAGCTTCTGGAATTAATGCTTTCAGATTTGCAATTCTAGTGGCATCTGAAGGGTGCGTACTCATAAATTCTGGTGGTGCTTGTCCTGTAGATTTTGCAGCCATTCTAGACCAAAAAGTAATTGATTCCTCTGGATTATAACCCGCTATTGTCATTAAAGTCAAACCTATTTGATCTGCTTCTGTTTCGTGACCTCTACTGAAAGGGAGCATGAAGCCCAACTGAGTACTCAAACCATACGCTTGGTTCCATATTTGTTGCGTTTGCTGACTTTTCCCTCCAGTGGCAGCGCCTACGACAGCACCACCTAATTGTTGCGCTTGCGCTGTTGTCATACGTTGTGCACCGTGATCTGATAGTGCATGTGCCACTTCATGTCCCATTACTGTTGCTAAACCAGAATCATTTAAGGTTACGGGTAAAATACCAGAATACACTACAATTTTTCCTCCAGGCATGCACCACGCATTTACTTCTTTACTATCAATCAATTTGTATTCCCAACGATACGCATTTAAATAATCTGTCTTACCTAAATAGGTTAAATATTTTTCAGCTGCTGCTTTGATTCGCATTCCCACTGCTTCTACTTTTCTGGCATCAGCGGTTCCTGTAATTACTTTATTTTCGTTTAAGAAAGTGCCGTATTGTTGAAAAGAAGTGGGAAATAAAGCAGCATTAGAAACTACATTCAAACTCTTTTTTCCGGTCATAGGATTAGTAGCACATGAATACACTAAACCTAATGCTATAAACCCTACTATTAAATGTTTTCTCATAATTTTATATTTTAATTGTTTAACAAAATTACAATGATTACAAATATTTATATTTACATAATTAAAAGTAAAAGTATCAACTTTATTTGTTATTCTCCTGAAATGTGCAAAGCCGTAAACTCCTTATCAACAATTAAATAACCTGAAATTTCTAAAGTATTTATATCAAATGATACTTCTACATTATCTATTTCGATCATTTTGACTTTGAAGGGTAAACCAATTAAATTGATTTTATACTTCGAATAATTGGTATCGTACTTCCCTTCTTTATGCAACTGAATGTTCAATTCCTTTTCTTTACCTGTCGCTTGGAATGACAGGAAGCTATACCTTCCTTTTTTGTAATCATATCCATCTTGTGCATCTTCGTAAACCACAGATTTTTCTTTTCCTTCTTTGTAATAAACATCTAAAGTAAGCTCTTCAAACTGTAATTCTCCAACGTATTGCTGTACTGGATATTTAGGAATGATGGCACCAGCTTTCACAAAAATTGGAATCTCGTCAAATTTAGTGTCAACCCAAATTTCTTTACCTCCTTTTATCACTTCGTTGGTCCAGTAATTGTACCAAATACCGCGCGGAAGATACATTCTTCTACCTACTGCATTGGGTTCTAAAATAGGACACACCAAGATTTGATTACCAAAAATAAATTCATCATTTCTATAATGTGTTTGGGTATCTTCTTGATCGAAATAAACTAACGGTTTTAGCATTGGAATTCCTTCTTCAATATATTGCCAAAACATAGTGTACAGGTAAGGTAACAATTGGTATCGTAAGTTGACAAACTTTCTTGTAATGTCAATCACTTCCTCATCAAAAGCCCATGGTTCTTGGTCTCCATGATCGCCTGAAGAGTGTGTTCTACAAAAAGGATGAAAAACACCCAATTGAATCCAGCGCGCATACAATTCCCCCGAGGGTTGTTCTGCAAAACCTCCAATATCAGAACCCGTAAAACCCATCCCCGAAATTGACATACGTTGCATTTGGATATTGGCTATCCATAAATGTTCCCATGTAGCTATATTATCTCCTGTCCATGAGGAGGAGTAGCGTTGCGCTCCAGCATAAGCTGATCGCGTAATAACAAAAGGTCTTTTAGGATAAGCGAAACGTTTTACACCATGGTATGTTGCTCTGGCCATTTGAGTACCGTAAATATTATGTGCTTTTCGATGACTACAAGGATTACCATCATAATCATGGCGTACATCCATAGGAAATGTTTTGTTGGGAACCTCCATTACTGCGGGCTCATTCATATCATTCCACACACCTTTTACTCCAATATCTGAAATGAGTTCTTTGAATAATCCTGCCCACCATTCTCGTACTGCTGGATTGGTATAGTCTGGAAAGTTACATTCTCCTGGCCAAACTTTTCCTTTCATGTAAGGCCCATCAGCTCTTTTGCAAAAATAATCTTTTTCTAAAGCCTCTTTGTAAACGGAATATTCTTTGTCGATTTTTATTCCAGGATCGATAATAACAACCGTTTTAAAACCATCTTCAGCTAGTTCAGCCACCATTTTTTTCGGGTCTGGAAAATAGTCTTTATTCCAAGTAAAACATCGAAAACCATCCATATAATCAATGTCTAAATACAAGGCGTCACATGGGATTTTGAGTGCTCTAAATTTAGCAGCAATAGCCTTAAAATTACTTTCTGGATAATAACTCCACTTGCATTGATGGTAGCCAAGTGCCCATAGTGGAGGCAATTCTGGTTTACCAGTCAAATCAGTGTACGTTGTTACTACATCTTGCATTTGAGGTCCATAAATGAAATAGTAATTCATTTCTCCTCCTTCTGCCCAATAACTCGTTACGTTTCTTCGTTCATGACAAAAATCAAAATAGGTTCTAAAAGTGTTATCAAAGAAAATACCGTACGATTGCTTGTTTTGTAAGCCAATATAAAATGGTACCACTTTGTACAAGGGCTCTTGATCTTTTTGAAAAGCATATTGATCGGTCGCAAAATTTTCTAGTCGTTTTCCTTTCAAATTCATTTGTGTGGCTTTATCGCCAAGGCCATAAAAGCATTCTCCATCTTTTGATGCCTTGCTCATTTTTACGATATTTCCGCCGTATTCGTAGCTTTCCTCCCAATGAAAACCCAATTCATCCTCTAAAATAATTGCATCTTCTAAATCAAAAATAGACAACCTCATATCTGTTTTTTGAATACAACATTTTACTTTACTAGTTTTAATTTGGTAATACTCTTCTTGTTCAGAAACCGCAAGAAAATTATAGCCATGAGAATGACTTTTATCAATTGCATATGAAAAATCAGCACTAAAATACCCTTTTGTTGTAAACCTAAATCGGATTAAACTGTCTCTGAGTACAGTTACCTTCAAAATAACACTATTATCAGTATGGAAATATATAGAATCTACATCATGTTCAAAAGAAACAATTTTTGTGGGGTATAAATCGCCTTTGTATTCTAATTCTGTATTCGTAATCATATTTTAAGGTATTAATTTTAATCTTTTATAAAAAACCAAACATACAAAATTACTTTGTAAACAGTTATATATGTGTGTTTTATTAGCGAAAACGTTGTAGCAAAATTTCTCGTAAAATCAATGATAAAACAATGGTTTTCATTTGTGATGAAAACCATTGTTTTGTTAGGGTAAAAACAGTCGTCTCGATTTATGCAACTTTAAAAACTACTACACTTAGTGGAGGCAAAACTAATGCAACAGAATAATCTCTTCCATCATAAGGCATGGCTTCTATGACTATTTTATCTGAGTTTAAAACTCCACTTCCACCATAATTTGTACCATCACTATTAAAAATTTCCGTTAACTGTCCTTTTTGAGGCAAGCCAATTCGGTACTCTAATCGAATTACTGGAGTAAAATTGCATACTATTATCACATCATTTTTTGAATCATTCCCTTTTCTAATAAATGACACTACAGCATTTTGATGATCCGAATAATTAATCCATTCAAAACCTTCAGGACTAAATTGTTTTTCATGCAAAGCAGGTTGTGTTTTGTACAAATTATTTAAATCTGAAATCAATTTTTTTATTCCTGCGTGATACGGAAACTGCAACAAATGCCAATCTAGACTTCCTTCAAAGTTCCATTCATTGCTTTGTCCAAATTCACTACCCATAAACAATAATTTTGTTCCAGGATGCACAAACATATAGCCATAAAGTAGCCTTAGATTTGCAAATTTCTGCCATTCGTCACCTGGCATTCTGCCGGCAATAGATTTCTTTCCGTAAACCACTTCATCGTGTGATAGTGGCAACATAAAATTTTCAGAAAAAGTATAGGTCATGGAGAACGTCAAGTCATCTTGGTGGTATTTTCTGTAGACGGTCTCTTTTTGAAAATATTCTAGCGTGTCATGCATCCAGCCCATCATCCATTTCATTCCAAAACCCAAACCACCCATAGACGTTGGTCTTGAAACCATTGGAAACGAAGTACTTTCCTCCGCAATGGTTTGAACACCTTCATAATTTAAATAAACCGCTTCATTAAATTCTTTCAGGAAACTGATGGTATCTAAATTTTCTCTTCCACCGTAAATATTAGGTTCCCATTCTCCTTCCTTTCTTGAATAATCTAAATATAGCATCGAAGCCACAGCATCAACGCGCAATCCATCTGCATGATAATGATGCAACCAAAACAGCGCATTACTAATCAAGAAGGAGCGTACCTCATTGCGCCCATAATTAAAAATCAAACTTTTCCAGTCTGGATGATAGCCTTTTTTGCGATCAGGATGTTCAAATAGATTAGATCCGTCAAAAAATCCTAATCCATGCGCATCATCAGGAAAATGAGAAGGTACCCAATCCAGAATTACTCCAATTCCAGCTTCATGTAATGTATCAATTAAGTACATAAATTCCTGTGGATTCCCAAAACGGGAAGTTGGAGCAAAATAGCCCACGAGTTGATAACCCCACGACGGATCATACGGATATTCCATAATAGGCATAAATTCAACATGCGTAAAACCTGTTTCTTTGACATAATTTACTAAATCGTTCGCAAATTCTAAATAAGTAAGAAAACGATTTTCTTCCACATGCCTTTTCCATGAACCTAAGTGCACTTCATAAACGGAATAGGGCTTGTCTAACCCATTGTGCTGCTGACGCGTTTCCATCCAGTTATCGTCTTTCCATTTATAGTTTAAATCCCAAACTACAGAGGCCGTATGCGGAGGTTTTTCACAATAAAAAGCAAAAGGATCTGCTTTTTCTATAACAATACCATTATTAGTCGACTCTATTTTATATTTATAAATCGTTCCTTGTTCGATATTTGGAATAAATCCTTCCCAAATTCCAGATGAATCCCAGCGCACTTCCAATTGATGTTCACCTTGTGTCCAAAAATTAAAATCGCCTATCACAGAAACAGATTGTGCCGTAGGAGCCCAAACTGCAAAATAAACACCATTTACTCCGTCAACTGTTACGAGATGAGCACCCAGTTTTTCGTACAGTCGGAAATGTTTTCCAGACTTAAATAAGTCGATATCAAAATCAGTAAAAAGGGAATGCGAAATAACTTTGCTCATAAAAAAAGGTGTCTTTCTACTTGATTAAAAATAGAGAATTATTACAAAAATTTGTCTGTGAATTATTTTATTACATAGTTATCCGGCATTACTGCACCTTTCTTTATAACCACAATCCCATCTTTTATAGCATATATTTCA
The DNA here is from genome assembly GCF_056428945.1 of Flavobacterium sp. GNP010. NCBI lineage: Bacteria > Pseudomonadati > Bacteroidota > Flavobacteriia > Flavobacteriales > Flavobacteriaceae > Flavobacterium > Flavobacterium sp. GNP010. The sequence continues at coordinate 51,648 of NZ_JBWJVK010000023.1, forward strand.
TTGGAAAAATCTTCAAGGTGTGGACCACCGTTTATAAAAACGTCATTGCCAATTCTACAATTTTTATCTACTAATGCGTTTTTAATAAAACATCTTTCACCAATGCCTACCAATTGCTTGCCATTACTAACATCTTCGTTCATGTCATCCATATTTTGATAGAAATCATTACCCATAACATAGCAATTTTGAATGACTGTGCCTTCTCCTATTCTAGCACGAATCCCAATTACTGAGTTACTAATTTCTTTGGCATTCAAAATACAACCTTCAGAAATTAACGATCGATCTACCATTGTTTTTTGAAATTTTGATGGCGGAAGTAATCGAGGTCTGGTAAAAATCTTATTATCGTTATCAAATAAATTAAATTTGGGCAAGTCATCAGTTAAACCAATATTTGCTTCAAAAAATGAATCTATGTTACCGATGTCTGTCCAATATCCTTCGTATTGATAACTCAATATTTTTTTATGCCCTACAGCTTGCGGTATGATTTCTTTACCAAAATCTTTAGTCTCTTTATTAGACATAATGTCGATCAACAATTTTTTATTAAAAATGTAGATTCCCATAGAAGCTAAATAATTTTTACCTTCACTTTTCATTTGGTCGCTCACATTCGATTCCCAATCTGGAAGCAATTCCTTGGCTGGTTTTTCAATAAAAGACTCAATACAACTTTGAGCATTTGTTTTTAAAATTCCAAATTCAGGCGCATCTTTAGCATTTACGGGCAAAGTAGCAATAGAAATATCGGCTTCATTTTTAATATGCTCTTCTAGCATATCGTTAAAATCCATTTGATACAATTGATCCCCGGACAGAATTAAAGCATAATCAAAGTCATGATTCAAAAAATGTGGCATACATTGTCTCACGGCATCAGCTGTACCTTGAAACCATGTCGGATTATCAGGAGTTTGCTCAGCTGCAAGAATATCTACAAAAGCATGACTAAAAATACTAAAATTATAAGTGTTTTTTATGTGCGCATTTAAAGAGGCAGAATTGAATTGCGTTAAAACAAACATTCTATAAATGTCTGAATTCATACAATTTGAAATAGGAATATCAACTAATCTATACTTACCACCTATAGGCACAGCAGGTTTGGATCTCGTTTCTGTCAACGGATACAATCTTGAACCTTGTCCACCTCCTAAAATTATTGCAATTACATTTTTCTTTTTAGCTTTCATTTTTTGTTGATTAATAGTTGGTACATTTCTATATATTCTTGGCAAACCCGCTCCCAAGAATGGTCGGCGTTCATACCACGTTTTATAACTTTGTTTAATTGTTGTTTGTCCCCATATAAACGTATCGCTCTTTGAATAGAGTAGCAAATGTCGCCAACAGATGCCTGATCGTGACAAATTCCATTCCCGTCATCCCCAAAATCAATGACGGTATCGCGTAACCCTCCCGTTCTTCTCACAATAGGAATTGTTCCATAACGCTGCGAATACATTTGGTTCAAACCACAAGGTTCTACTCTCGAAGGCATTAACAAAAAATCAGAACCAGCATAAATTAGGTGCGCTAATTCTTCATTGTACCCAATAAATGTGTTGTAATTTCCTTTATGATCTGATAATAAGCCATTCAACTGATTTTCAATTACTTCATTTCCGGAACCTAAAATTAGAATATTAATCTGTTGAAAATTTTCTGACAAAGCTAACTCCGAAGCTTGTGGCAATAAATCGCCACCTTTTTCTTCTAATAACCGACCTATAAAACTAAAAAGAGGCTTGGTGGGATCTAAATTAAAAAGATCACATAGTTTTGCTTTGTTCTCTTGTTTTCCTTTTTCAAAATTGTTTATTGAATAATTAGTTGAAAGCATAGCATCATTAGTGGGATCCCAAACTTCAAAATCAATTCCGTTCAAAATACCTTTGGATTTGTAGCGCACTAAATTAAACAGTGATTCCAATCCGTTCGCCGAATAATTGATTTCATTCAAATAACTTGGTGAAACTGTAGTTACACTTTGTGCACATTTTACGGCAGTTGCCAATGAATTGATACAATTGTCCCATTCTAAAATTTTTACATGAGCCAAATCAAATTCAGGTAAATAAAACAATTTATCAAAACCAAATTGTCCTTGGTACAAGCCATTGTGAATAGTAATAATTGAGGGAGTGTCTTTTAATTTTGCATATTTATAACAATACAGCATCATAAAAGGAATTAATCCAGTGTGGTGATCGTGGCAATTAATTACATCCGGAACGTCGGGTCTAGTTAAAATCCAATCCAGAGTTGCAATTTGAAAAGATAAAAATCGCTCAATATCATCTTGGTATCCATATACATCTTTCCTATCAAATAAGTCAGGGATTTCTACCAGATACAATTCAAATCCTAAAATATCTTTTTTTTCTTTTAAAATATGGAAAGGAAAATTGAAACTACCCAGTTTTACATGTCCTAAATGAACACTTTCAAAATCATTTTCTTTTATAAACTTGGTGTCATAACTTGGTATTACTACCCGAGCTTTATGTCCCGCATTATTTTGATATTTTGGTAATGCACCTACAACATCAGCTAAACCGCCTACTTTTGCAACAGGATAACACTCTGCACTAATATGAAATATTTCCATTTATGAAATTTTGATAGTTTTTATTTACTTCTTTTTTTGATCTTAAAATTTGATTCAATTGTGTTAATACTTATAAAACCATCTGTAAAAAATACTACTTTTATGTTTTTTTAAATTTACTAAAAAAATTACAAAATAATCACACGCTTGAAAATTTATTGAAATGACAAAAAACAGTTCTAATACTATACAAACTTTAAAAATTCCTAAAATTATAGTAATAACTAGTAAACTAATCGCTTTAATATCAACAAAACTGATTATTTTATTTACCGCTAAACTCTTTACAACGCCTATTAGACATAAAATTCCAAAAAGAGAATTAAGCATGGATCAAAACACGATTCAAAAATTAATTAAGATTCCAGCAATTAACAAAGATGTTGTTATTTATAAATATGGCGCAAGTAAAAAAAGAGTTTTATTAGTGCATGGATGGTCCGGACGTGGTACTCAGTTGTTCAAAATTGCAGATGAACTCCTAAAACAAGGATACTCAACAATAAGTTTTGATGCACCTGCTCATGGCAAATCGCCTGGTAAAACAACAATCATGGTCGATTTTATCACTACTATTTTAGAAATTGATAAGCAATTTGGACCTTTCGATGCTGCCATTGGACATTCATTGGGTGGAATGTCAGTATTGAATGCGATAAAAAAAGGTTTGCAAGTAAATCATGCTGTAGTCATTGGAAGTGGTGATATTGTAGAAGATATTATAGATGATTTTATAGCTAAATTAGAATTAAAACCAACAATAAGTACACTTTTAAGTTTACACTTTGAGAAGAAATACAAAGAAAAAATGAATGATTATTCTGCTTTTTTAGCAGCCAAAGTAACCAACATTCCCGTTTTAGTAATTCACGACAACAACGATGTAGAAGTTCCTGTAAAGGCTGGAATTCATATTCATAACTATTTAAAAAACGGAACATTATTTTTAACAGATGGATTGGGACACAGAAAAATTTTAGGAAATCAAAAAGTTATAGAAAAAACAGTACAATTCATTCAAAACCTATAAACAGAATTTTAAATTAGAAAATTATGACATATCCTATCGAAAAAACAGAACAAGAATGGAAAGAGCAATTAGGTGAGGAACGCTACAAAATTCTTCGTCAAAAAGGAACCGAATACCCGCATACAGGAACCTATAATTTGCATTTCGAAAAAGGAAGCTATTGTTGTGGAGCTTGTGGAGAGGCACTATTTGAGAGTAATTCAAAATTTGATGCTCATTGTGGATGGCCGTCATTTGATGAATCCATACCAGGCAAAGTACAATACATTTCTGATGTATCGCACGGGATGAAACGTACAGAAATTTTATGTGCCAATTGTGGAAGTCATCTGGGACATGTGTTTGATGATGGACCTACAAAAACAGGACAAAGGTACTGTGTAAACTCTTTATCAGTTGATTTTAAAGATTAGTACTATTTGATTTTATAACTCTTAATATTAGTTTGAAAGTTTGATTAATCGCAATCTTTAAATGTAAATTTACACCAAAAAGTAAAGATTAGTAATTACAAACGTTTTCAAAAGCTGTAATATTTTGAGTTTACTTTAATGTATATTTAGCTACAACTACACCACTATGGACTTAAAGTCCATAGATTTTGTTTGGCAGACTGAAAGTCTGCGAGGTTAAAATGTAAAATCCACCGCAAATTCGCAAATTTAAAGACTTGCAACGTAAAAAATAATTTGCGAATTTGCGGTAAATATTTTTAGAACCTGAAAGGGAAATGCACTAAAGTACATAGTTTTAACTATTTTTGAGACCAATAAAATATTAAATATATAATTGTATTTGAATTCACTTTTCATAAAGATACTCCTAAATAGGTTTAACAATTTAGGAGTATTCTATTTTATACAAAACGCAGTACTTAATTATGGGTGTTGAACTTACAATAAAAAGGAAGGTTTTAATGCAGGGATCAATCTTTTTTTTGATACTTGCTCATAAGCAAATCCTAATCCAATCAATTCACCTTCCGTATAAGGCAGTCCAAAAAAAGATAAGCCTACAGGTAAATCATATACTTGTCCACAAGGAATTGTAAGATGAGGATACCCGCTTGTCGCAGCTGGTGAAGTCAAAGAATATCCTCCCCACCGATCACCGTAAATAACATCAATACTGCACGCTGGACCCATGGTAATTCCGCAAATAGCGTCAAGTTTATTATCCTTAAATACAGTGTTTAAAACGCTTTTACTTCCCTCAAAACTTGCGTTCAGTGCTGTGATATATTCTTTACTGTCTAAACCTTTTTTGGCTTCAGAACTCTCCAGAGTTTCCTGTTTAAAATATGGCATTGCCTTATCCGCGTTAGCGGTATTAAAGGCAATAACCTCATTTAAATTTTTTACTTTTGCATTGGCCGTAGCTAAATAGCTATTAAGACCCTCTTTAAATTCATATTGCAAAACTTCAAATTCGGCTTGACCTGAAGAGTTAATTTTCTCCAAATAGTCAATTTCTACAATAGTAGCACCTTGTTTTTTAAGCAGGTTGATTGCCTCTTCTAAAAGTGCATTGATATATTTATTATTCCCTTGTGGCTTTTTTTCAATTCCGATACGTTTCCCTTTTAAAGCATTAACTTCTAAAAACGAAGTATAGTCCTTTTGAGCTTTTCCTTTGCTCTCTAGTGTCACAGGATCAGATTCATCAATTGCTGCAATTACACCCAATAATATTACAGCATCTGTAACAGTTCGGGCCATTGGTCCTGCTGTATCTTGAGTTTTTGAAATAGGAATAATTCCAGATCGACTAACCAAACCAACAGTAGGTTTTATTCCAACAATTCCATTTACCGAAGCTGGACACACAATAGAGCCATCTGTTTCTGTTCCAATAGCAACTACGCAAAGATTGGCAGAAACTGCCGTACCAGAACCAGCACTAGACCCACATGGATTATGATCCAAAATATAAGGGTTTTTAGTCTGACCACCTCTGCTACTCCACCCAGAACACGATTGCGTTGAACGAAAATTAGCCCATTCACTCAAATTAGTTTTCCCAATGATTATTGCACCAGATTCTCTCAGCTTTTTTACTAAAAAGGCATCTTTTGAAGCAATATTTCCTGACATTGCTAATGAACCAGCAGTAGTTTGCATTTTATCGGCAGTATCAATATTATCTTTTATTAAAATTGGAATTCCATGTAAAGGTCCTCTATTTTTACCTGCTTTTAATTCTTTATCCATTGCAACTGCAATCGCAATTGCATCTGGATTTACCTCGATAACTGAATTTAGTTTAGCGCCATTTTTATCTAAGTTTTCAATACGTTTTAGATATAGGTTCACCAATTGCTCGGAAGTATATTCGCCTGAGATTAATTTTTTGCGCAGCCCCTCAATAGTTTCCTCTTCTAGTTCAAATGTTGAGTTCGAATCTTTATCAGAATTTGAATTTTCATCTTTTTTTGCACCTAAGGTGCAACTAGCTATAGATAATGTTGCGAGACCTGCGGAAGCTAAAGTTGCATTAGTTAAAAATGATCTTCTTTTCATATAAAACATTTGATTTTAATTAATTATACTAAAATACTTTTTTTAAATGAAAAAACAATAAACTTAAAACGGGGTAAGTGTTAAATTTTAATCTAACACCGCTAAGCATTAATGATATAAACTGAAAAATTAAATTTTTAAAAAATTGCTTTTAGCTAAATTCAAAGAAATCATAACTTATTTTTGTGAAAAAATATTAAAAACTAATATTAGTAATTCTAAATTCTACACAATATTAAATTCTTTTATCGACCTACTGAAATTTTTAATACATTAGATTATAGTAGACTACTTTGAACTAACTAATATTTATGCTTAATTTTTGCTTCCCCACAGGTTTTAGGATTGATCCAAAATAATCCACAACAATTTCAGGTAATAATAATTTGATTAGCTCACTAAAATAATCTTGCATTTGTATCTATTTTTAAAATACAAATATCGAAATTTAATATTTCCCCACAGGTTTTAGGATTGATCCATTGCTCTACCCTCTGAGCTAAGGTACCATACTTTTAAAAAGTAAATTATA
>NZ_JBWJVK010000024.1:0-57874 GCF_056428945.1 Flavobacterium sp. GNP010
CTACATTACCCATAAATACTTCATCTATTAAATTTGGATCTAGATTAATTTTATCTAAAGCACCTTTGATTGCTGCTGCTCCTAATTTTGGCGCAGTTACTGTAGATAATCCCCCCATAAAACTTCCGATAGGTGTTCTAACGGCAGATACGATAACAACTCTTTTGTTCATAACTATGATAATGTTGGTTTATCTAGCAAATTTAAGCTTTTTTAGATAAATTCATATTTTGGGAGTTAGATAATCACTTTTAAATTTAATTTGATTCTATATGTTTGATTGTGAAGCTTTTTTATCGATGTATCAAAAAATATTAAAAAAAAGCTTTAAAATAGTTGTGAGAAGTCTAAAGATATCATAAGTTTGCAACCGCAAAACAGAACACGTTTTCTTGAGCTTGGAGGGGTGCCAGAGTGGTAATGGAGCAGTTTGCTAAACTGTCATCGAGTAATCGGTGCCAGGGTTCGAGTCCCTGTCCCTCCGCTTTATAATTTTTTTCGGGGTGTAGCGTAGCTCGGTTATCGCGCCTGCTTTGGGAGCAGGAGGCCGCAGGTTCGAATCCTGCCACCCCGACTTTTAGGAGTCGATTTAGATTTTTAAAATGGAGGCATAGCTCAGCTGGATAGAGCACCTGCCTTCTAAGCAGGCGGTCGAAGGTTCGAATCCTTCTGCCTTCACAAAAACCGATACTCAATAAGTATCGGTTTTTTTGTTTTAATAGTTCTCGAATTTCCTTTATTTATTCTATTTTTATAAAAAATAGCATTTATGACTTCCTGTTTCAAACCATTTGCACTTCTTTGTACCTTTTTGTGTATTGTCTCTTGTAAATCACAAACTATCGTTTCTGATGCTAAAGAAAATAATAGTTCAATTATTAATGATACTACATTTGTAAATTTAAAGGACTACAGCCTAGATTTTGTATATGACATGAAATATGCAACTACTGATAATTTTTTGAAAGCTAAAGTTTATGATTGTGAAGCATGTTTTTTACGACTTAAAACGGTGACTGCTTTGGTAGAAGTGAATAAGAAATTCATGAAAAAAGGATTTAAAATCAAAATTTTTGATTGTTATCGTCCTTTAGATATTCAAAAAAAAATGTGGAAAATTGTTTCTAATCCAGAATATGTTGCAAATCCGGCCAAAGGTTCGGTTCATAATAGAGGAGGAGCGGTAGATATTACTTTGGTTGATGCAACAGGGAAAGAGTTAAACATGGGAACTTCTTTCGATTTTTTTGGAATCGAAGCGAGTCATAACTATCCCAATGTATCTATGGAAGTAAAAAAAAATAGAATTCTTATCAGAACACTTATGATTAGCAATGGTTTCAACTCTTTTGATTCAGAATGGTGGCATTACAATTTAAAGTCAGGTTTAAATGATAAAATATCAAACGCTAAATGGGACTGTGAATAATACTATTCTATACATTTTAAGTAATTAATGAAGTAGTCTTCGGGATAGTATGTTTCATTATTTAATTCTGATTTTAACTCATTTTTTAAAACATAATCCTCTGTATCTGTCAAGTATTTTATACGCATCAAAGAAACAGGGGAGTTTTTTAGGTCTTCAAAGCTTTCTTTCATGAACATGAAAATTCCGGAAGTAATTCTATTATCAAATCCTTTATCATCCCTAATCATAGTTCCACAATTTTCTTGATCGATATGAATTAATGTAATTATTTTACCGTTATTTAGCTGTAAGATTAATTTAGAATTTTTATCGAAGCAATTGGCTTTCATAAAATCTTTACTTTTTTGAATATTTTGAACAGTCAAAGTTGGTAATCCATCTGTCAATGACAAAGTACAAAAAATATAACTGGAGCTTCCGCCAAAGTTTTTTTCACTAAGCATATAGTCTCGGGTAGATTTATAAGTGCCAATAGAATCATTTACATTGACACTATAATCACATGGATTTTGTGCTACACTATTGAAGCTAATGAACAACAAGCATAGGGTAATTATGTATTTCATTTTTATATTATTTTCGTGCAAATTAAAACTATTTTATGATTGTTTTCATCAGTTGTAAAAAAACAATAGGTATTTCCTCCTTCTTTTATTTTCCATTTTTTCCGAATAGTTTCTACACTATCTGGAAAATTTCTTGTGGTCAAATTTGCTTGTTTCTTCTCTAAATAAACTTTCATCTCAGATTTACTGTAAGATATTGCATGTAGAATTTCAAAAGTTCGTCCTGGAAATGCAATTAACTCATTAGATGTGTATAGATGGGAGTGTTTTTGTATTTTATTTAAATTGTAAAATGTTCCAACTTCATCGAATCCACCTGATTTCATGATTGCGCTATTGGGTTCGTATAAATACTTTTGGGGCGGACTGTAATTTGGAATTTTAGAATCTTCGTTTAAAATGAAATTAAACATTTCAACATTATTCTTAACGATATTAGCAGTCTTGATTTCTGTATTGCCAATATAATCTTGGTGTAATTCCCATAACAACTCTTTTACTTCATTTTCTAATGCTAAGATATGAATAGTTTTGACGTTTTTTAATTCAGATAAACCTGCTGAAATATCCAGTATAGGCGCAGTCTTTATGAGTACAGAATTTGAATAGGAGAAATAAAAATCAAGATTTTCAGGAACATTAGGCAAGCAATCCTTCAACATAAATACTTTGCCTTTGGTTTCGTTCCGTCTCGAAGGATCAATATAAATCCAATCCCATTTTTTATTTAGATCTGATAAAATAACTATACTATCTCCTGCATAGCAGTTGATATTTGATATATTTAATTGTTTAAAATTGTGTTGAACAATGGCAGATAGCTCTGAATTGATTTCACAATGAGCTACGTTTTTAATTTTTTGGGCAAAATAATAATCATCTACTCCAAAACCTCCAGTTAAATCGATTATTGATTCTCCTGAAATTAAGTAAGCTTTGTAACAAGCTGTTTTTTCTGAGGATGTTTGTTCTATTGAAATTTTATTAGGATATATAATATTGTGAGCAAAAAACCAAGTAGGCAGCTTTTCCTTTGCTTTTGTTTTAGCTTCTATTTGATTCAAAATGAAATGCCAATTCATTTCTTGAAAAGGATTTTTTTGTAAAGCTAGTTTTGTTATGCTTTTACCAATATTATCATTGATAAATGCCTGCAATTTGGCATCTAAAATCTTTAAATCCACAATTAGATGTCTTTGGTTAATAACATAATGATTTTATTATTTGGAAAAAATTCTTTCCCAATCACTTTGATAATAGTGTAAAGAGGAACAGCAACTATCATTCCTAGAATTCCAAAAAGGAAACCTGCAATGAGTATTACTAAAAAAATCTCGAGGGGATGTGAACTAACACTTTTAGAAAAAATGATGGGTTGTGACGCATTATTATCGATGATTTGAACTATCCAAAAACCAATTAAAACATATATAGTAGTTGGTAAGGTTTCGGTTCTAAAATCACTCCCTAAAGTACTCATCATCGTTAAAATAGCTGCTAAAATGGAGGCTATTAATGGTCCGATATAAGGAATGATATTTAGTACTGCGCATAAAAAAGCAATAACAATAGCATTTGGAACACCAAAAAGGAATAATACAATTAAGTATAAAAGAAAAACAATAAATAATTGAAGCAGTAAACCAATAAAATATCGAGAAAGCAGGTGGTTGATTTTTTCTAATGAACTTAATATTTGATCTTCATGGCTGTCCGGAATTAGTTTTTTGAAACCAATAATAAAAATTAATCGATCCTTTAAAAAGAAAAAAGTAATAAACAAAACGGAACCTAAGCCAACCCCGAGACTACTGATAGTGTTGATTACTGTATTCAAAAAATTAGGAATGAAATTAAAATTGATTTTAGACGTAAGATTAGTTTCTTTTAGAACCTGAGAAGAATCTATTTGATGACTCTCTAGATAGGTACTAATCTGACTTATTAATTGGATTATATTACTTTCTATTTTTGAAGTATTCAATAGGGATAAATTTTGACCTTGTGATAAAATCAAAGGAACAAACATCATTATAAAACCAGATATAATCAATATAAAAAGTACTATGGTGAGGATAGTCGCAAAAATATGATTGAATTTCAATCGCTTTTTAAAAAAGTCTAAAATAGGATTTCCAATTAAGGTGAGTATCAGTGATACAACGAGATAGATAAGCACCGATTGAATTTTGTAAAAGAAGAACAAAATCAAACCTATAATAAGAACGATTAATAATGCTCTGATAATACCATTTGAAATGGTTTTAGGTGTAATCATACTTTTGTTTTAGGTTATAAAGATAAAAAAACTCGCTAACAAGTAGCGAGTTTTATAATCTAAAAAAAACAAAAAATTATAATCTGAAACTAGCTCTTGATCCACCAGAAACAAAAACTGCAGCCATTCTTGATTTTTGTCCGTTAGAGAACATGTACATTCCTCTATCATCAGTATAGTCCATATAGTTCATTGTCATTTCAACTGGATTTCCTGAACAAGTACTGTAATGTGGGTAAGCTGGAACTCCAGAATTGGCAGCATTGTGAGTAGGTGTATCAGATACTAAATCACTACCACAAGTTGCATCACCCCATATATGGCGTAAGTTCATCCAGTGTCCAACTTCATGAGTTGCTGTTCTTCCTAAGTTGAAAGGAAAGGCTGCTGTACCTGTTGTTCCTAAATATTTAGAATCAATTACAACACCATCCGTAGAAGAAGATCCACCAGGAAATTGAGCATAACCTAATATACCTCCACCAATTGTACAAGCCCAAAGGTTCATTTTTGTAGTTGGAGATGTTGGAGCAATACCACCTTGTGAAGCAATTTTCATTGCATCGTTTGTACCCCATGAAGTTTTAGTAGTTGCTTTTCTGTAAACAGCTTCAAGTACAAAAGAGATTCCAACATTTGCTTTTACTCCTGCAAATAAAGAAGGTACTTGATTAAAATCAGAGTTAGCAGCGTTAAAATCTTTGTTTAAAACATCAATTTGAGATTGAATTTGTGCTAATGAAATATTTTCAGCAGTTGTTCTGTACAATACATTTACTACTACAGGAATTTCAATTTTCCCATTTACAATACGAGAGGTTGCCATTGTTTTTTGTGTAAATGCTTCAATCTCGTTCATTCTTAGTGCTAGTTTTGGATCAGCTTTCATTTGAGCTAATAACACGTCCTGAGATGCGCAGCCTCTTTGTGCTACTGCATTAGTTTCTGGAGCAGATTCTGTCGTTTCATTTTGACAAGAGAAAAGCATTACTAATGCTACAGCAGATAAAAAAATTTTTTTCATAATGAATAGGTAATAAATTAGTTTTGGTTAATTATTTAACAATTTTATAACATTTTATTTAAAACAACAATTTTTTAATCAATTATTTTTTAAAAAATTTAGAATACTATTTCTACTTTCATTTTGGATTTAAAATTGTAAGAGTAGTAGCCTAAATTTTATGGATAAAAAAATATTAATGAAAAATTCAACAAAAAAATAATACCAATAAGAGGTGTTATTTAAAGAATACTTTGAAAAATTGCATAAAAAAAAGAGGTGAATTATTGAATCACCTCCTTTTATGAATTTTAAAAATTATATTCCGAAACTTGCTCTTGCTCCACCTGAAACAAAAATTGCAGCCATTCTTGATTTTTGACCATTAGAGAACATATACATTCCTCTATCATCAGTGTAATCCATATAGTTCATAGTCATTTCTACTGGTGTACCAGTACAAGTGCTATAGTGAGGATAAGCAGGAACACCATAGTTAGCATCATTGTGCGTAGGTGTATCAGACACTAAATCGCTTCCACAAGTAGCATCTCCCCAAATGTGACGTAGGTTCATCCAGTGACCCACTTCGTGAGTAGCAGTTCTTCCTAAGTTATAAGGAAAAGCAGCAAATCCTGATAATCCAAAATATTTAGAGTCCATTACAACACCATCTGTAGCAGTTGCTCCCCCAGGAAATTGAGCGTAACCCAAGATTCCACCACCAATAGTACAAGCCCACATATTTAATTTAGTTGTTGGGGATGTAGGATCTAAACCTCCTTGTTTTGTTTTTTTCATTGCATCTCTAGTTCCCCAAGATGTTTTAGTAGTAGATTTTCTATTTACTGTTTCTAAAACGAATGTGATTCCTACATTTGCAGCTACTCCAGAGAATTCAGCAGGAGTACTACTGAAATCTGAATTAGTTGCATTAAAATCTGCATTTAATACATCAATTTGAGATTGAATTTGAGCTAATGAAATATTCTCAGCAGCAGTTCTATACAAAACATTCACCACTACAGGAATTTCAACTTTACCATTTACTAAACGACCGTTTGTCAGAGCTTTTTGAGTAAAAGCTTCAATTTCATTCATTCTTAAAGCTAAAGTTGGATCAGCTTTCAATTGCGCTTCAAGAACTTCTTGTGATGCACAACCACGTTTTGCAATTGCATTAGCTTCTGGAGCTGCTTCTGTTGTTTCATTTTGACAAGAGAAAAGCATTACTAATGCTACTGCAGATAAAAGAATCTTTTTCATAAATAATTTGTTATAAATTAATAGGATTGGTTAATTATTTCACAATTGTATAACAATTATTTCATAATAAAAATTTTTTCAATTAAAAAAATCAAATAAAAATAGTAAACAATCGATTTTACTGCTTTTGTTTATTTTTAACGATTTATTATTTACAAGTGCTTTCATACAAATAGAAATTACCAATGTAAGTAATGCTCTATTTCATAAAAACAAAAGGATTTTTAAGAAATTTTATGTCATTATGCAATGCAATATCTTAAAAGTATTGGAAATGTGTAGGTTGTTGTTTTATTCTGAAAAACCTAGAATTAGAAATTAAACAATTTTTATTTAGGTAATTGGTTCCATCTAAATAAATTTGAATTAAAATTTGAAAACCAAAATTGTAAGATGACAAAGAATTATTAAAAAAAATAGATGAATTACATTATTGTATAATCACCAAAATTGACTTTTAATTATTAAAAATGTAGTTTAGGATGTTAGCTCCCATTTTAAGTGCTTTTTCGCGTACTGCTAAGGGGTCATTATTTACTTCAGCATCTTCCCAACCATCACCTAAATCGCATTCGTAGGTGTACAGCAAAACCAACTTATTAGCTATAAAAATACCAAAAGCTTGTGGTCGTTTTCCGTCGTGTTCATGAATTTTTGGTAATCCATTTGGAAAGGAATATGGTTTTTGAAAAATGGCGTGCGTGGCAGGTATTTCAACCAACTCATTATTTGGAAATATTTTTTTTATTTCTTTTCTAATATATTGATTCATACCATAATTATCGTCAATATGAAGAAAACCTCCAGCGAGTAAATAATTTTTAAGATTATTGCTGTCAGCGTCATTAAAAACTACATTTCCATGCCCAGTCATATGAATGTATGGGTATGAAAATAAATCGGGACTGCTGGGTTCAACCGTTGTTGGTTTTGTTTTTATTCGAGTATTAATGTTGGCGTTACAATATTTTATCAAGTTGGGGAGCGATGTAGGATTTGCATACCAATCACCACCACCACTGTATTTAACCAAAGCAATTTCTTGAGAAAATGATGGTATTGAAAGTAATAGTAGTAGATAAAATAGTTGTCTCATAATGGATTAAATAAATGTTTATTCTTCTTCATTTATAAAAACCACGCTGTGACAGGCTACAATTGCAGCAGTTTCTGTTCTTAATCTGGTTGTGCCTAATGTTACTGCAACAAATTCATTTTCAAGCGCCAAAGTAATTTCTTTTTCTGAAAAATCACCTTCTGGTCCTATTAATATGGTTACATCTACATTGGGTTTCACAATTGATTTTAGGGTCTTTTTTTCAGTTTCCTCACAATGTGCAATTAGTTTTAAACCTTTTCTATTCCCTTTAACAAACTCTTTAAAGGTGATGGCATCATTTAATTTAGGCAAATACAATTCATTAGATTGCTTCATAGCAGCTAATAAAATTTTATCAAATCGCTCGTTATTAATCACTTTTCGCTCTGAATGGTCACAAATAATAGGTGTTATTTCGTGTACGCCTATTTCTGTGGCTTTCTCGAGAAACCATTCAAAACGATCATTCATTTTAGTAGGTGCTACTGCTAAATGCAAATGAAATTTCGAAGCAGCAGCTTTTTCGAAAGAAAGAATTTTTACAGTGCACTTGCTATCGGAGGCTAATGTAATTTCAGTTTTGAATAAAAAACCAAGTCCGTTGGTTACATGTAAAATATCGGTATCTTTTTTTCGAAGTACTTTAATAATATGTTTGCTTTCTTCTTTATCAAAAGCAAATGTTGCTGTAGTTTCCGAAATATTCGGATTGTAAAATAATTGCATAATTTATATTTGTATTCTAGCTTTAGAAACAACAGAGGAAGTTTCAAATTGTTGTGATAAAAACTTTTGATACCCCACAATACCTATCATAGCGGCATTATCGGTCGTATATTCAAATTTCGGAATAAAGGTTTTCCAACCGTATTTTTTTTCTGTTTCTTTTAAGGTGTTTCGAATTCCAGAATTTGCCGAAACTCCCCCGCCAATAGCGATTTGTGTAATACCTGTTTCTTGGACTGCTAACTTTAATTTATCCATTAAAATTTCAATAATGGTATGTTGAATTGATGCGCAAATATCATTTAAGTTTTCATCCACAAAATTTGGATTTTCTATTTTTTTCTTTTGAATAAAATAGAGAATGGCTGTTTTTAAACCGGAAAAACTGAAATTCAATCCTGGAACTTTTGGTTTTGTAAAAGCAAATGCTTTTGGGTTTCCTAATTGGGCATATTTGTCAATCAAAGGTCCACCTGGGTAAGGAAGCCCTAATATTTTAGCACTTTTATCAAAAGCTTCGCCAACAGCATCATCTGTGGTTTCGCCAATTATTGTCATGTTAAAAAAATGATCAACTTTTAAAATCTGAGTATGTCCACCACTTATAGTCAACGCCAAAAAAGGGAATGTTGGTTTTTCATATCCATCCTCATCAATAAAATGAGCTAAAACATGCGCTTGCATGTGGTTCACAGCAATTAATGGAATTTTTAAAGCCAATGCAATAGATTTTGCAAATGAACTTCCCACCAGCAATGAACCCATGAGTCCAGGACCTTGAGTGAAGGCAATTGCTGATAACTGTTCTTTTTGTATATTTGCTTTTCGAAGCGCTGCATCGATCACCGGAACAATATTTTGTTGGTGTGCACGTGAGGCTAGCTCAGGAACAACGCCACCATATTGATTGTGTATTAATTGATTCGCCACGACATTTGACAATACTTTATCGTTTTGTAAAATAGCGGCAGCGGTATCATCACAAGAACTTTCGATCGCAAGAATAAAAACCTCGGAATTTTGCATAAAAAGGCATAAATTTTGAATTACATTTGACAAGTCGATTCAGTAAATCGATTTGTAGCATTCAAAATTAAAGAATTTTTATTGAAAGTGTTGCTGTTTCCAAGTGCAAATTAAAATATTATAGAATTAAATAGTTTAAAGGTATCAAAAAATTTAGAAAAATAGTATTTCGTTCTTTGCTTGGACTAATCCTACTTTTGTTAGTGCTTGGTATTGCATTGAGCATGCCATCAGTACAAACAAAAATTGCTCGATACTTCACCAATAGTATAAATGAAGATTTTGGAACTAAGATTTCTATTGATGAAGTTGCTATTTCAATTTTTGGAGGCGTGAAATTTAAGAAAGTATTGATTCTAGATCATCGCAATGATACTTTGATTTATTCTAATAGGATTTCTACAACCATTTTAGAAGGTAAAAAAATGCTAGATGGAGATTTGATCTTTGATGATCTAAATTTACATGGGTTATTTTTTAATTTTAAAACCTATAAAAATGAAAAGAAATCCAATCTTAATGTATTTTTCGCAGCTTTTGAAAAAGGGAAAAAATCAAAAAAGAAATTTTTACTTAAAATAAATAAGGCTCAAATTTTTGATGGTCGTTTTGTTTTAACTGATGAAAATAGAGAAAATCCCAAGGATTTAGATTTTACCAAACTGAATGCGTCCTTGACAGACTTTCAAATATATGGACCGGAGGTAACGACCTTGATTGATAAAATGTCATTTTTGGATTTCCGAGGTTTGTATGTCAAGAATTTAAATTCAAAATTCACGTACTCAAGAGAGAATATCAAATTAGAAAAGCTAGATCTATTGACCAAAGAATCTACGTTTAAAGGAACGGTAGTTTTAAAATATAAAATTGAAGATTTTTCTAGTTTTACAGATAAAGTTCTATTTGATATTAAATTAGATGCTGCTTCTATCGCCTCTAATGATATTCGTTATTTTTATAAAGAAATTGGTAAAAATCAACATTTTTACGCCAAAACCAATATTAAAGGGACTCTGAATGATTTGCGATTTAAAAAATTAGAGTTGGTAGATGATCGTAAAACCCAAATTAATGGCGATCTCAATTTCAAGAATTTATTTGCAAAAAAAGGACAAAAATTTTCTATGTATGCGAAGTTTAGTAAGCTAACATCGAGTTATGATGACTTAATCGTGATACTTCCCAATATTTTAGGAACCAAATTACCAACTTCTTTAAAAAAATTAGGCAGGTTTACCGCTTCGGGAACTGCTAACGTTTCGACTACTGCCGTTGAAGCTGATTTTTATATGGTAACGGCACTAGGGATTGTCTCTAGTAATCTGGAAATACAGAATATTGATGTAATTGATAAGGCGTCCTACACTGGGAATGTAATCTTAGAAAAATTTGATATTGGAACTTTATTTGAACAGAAAGAACTTGGTACCGTAAGTTTAAATTTTGATGTTGATGGAAAAGGCTTTAAACGGGAATTTCTTAATACTGCCATTATTGGTGACATTAGTCAAATAGAATATAAAAATTATAATTATACTAATATTGTTGTCAATGGAACATTAAAAAGCCCTAATTATAAAGGACAAATTTCTATAAATGACCCTAATTTAACGATGACTTTCGATGGGTTATTAGATTTAAGCAAAAAAGACAGTCGTTATGATTTTCATATCAATGTTGAGAATGCCGACTTAAATAAATTGAAATTAGTAAAAGATCCTATTTCTTTTTTTAAGGGAGATGTTGTCGTACAAGCATCTGGCAATAACATTGAAAATTTTCAAGGAAATGTGTATATCAACAAAACATCCTATCAAAACAGCAAGGGAATTTATGACTTTGATGATTTTACAATTGCATCCAGTTTTGATTCCAATAACGTTAGAACCATTACTGTAAATTCGCCAGATATTGTAGAAGGAGAAATAGTTGGTAAATATGAATTCAATCAATTAGAAAACTTAGTAAAAAATTCTTTGGGAAGTTTGTACACAAATTTCAAACCGAGTAAGGTTAAAAAAGGACAGTTTCTTCAATTCAATTTCTCTATTTATAATAAAATTATCGAAATATTTTATCCAGACATTGTTATTGGTGCTAATACCGTTGTGAAAGGGAATATAAGTTCTGATAATCAAGAATTTAAGCTGAACTTCAATTCGCCTCAAATTATTGCAGCTAATACCACATTCGATAATATAAGAGTGTCTGTAGATAATAAAAATCCACTTTATAATGCTTTTATAGAGTTAGATAGTATCAAAACTAAATATTATAAAATACGAGATTTTAGTGTTATTAATGTCACAATGAAAGACACTTTGTTTTTTCGTTCAGAGTTTAAAGGTGGATCAAAAGGGGAGGATTACTACAATCTGAATTTATACCATACGATCAATAAGGACAATAATAATGTAGTGGGAATTAGCAAATCAGAAGTCAAATTCAAGGATTATCTCTGGTTTTTAAATGAAAATGATGCGCCAAATAATCAAATTGTATTTGATAAATCATTCAAAACTTTTGACATCGACAATATAATTATGTCGCATGAAAATCAGTCAATTTCTTTAATGGGAACTTTTGACGGACCGAACAAGAAGGATTTAAAACTAAGTTTTAAAGATGTCGATCTCAACCAAATTACGCCTCTCAATAACAAGTTAATAACCAAAGGAAACATTAATGGCGAGGTCAATTTTAAGCAAAACAATGCAGTTTATCAGCCAACAGCTTCTATAGTTATTGATAATTTAAACGTAAACAAAACAGATTTAGGAACTTTGAATTTTGATATTGAAGGTGATGAAAGTCTTAGAAAGTTTGTAATAAATTCTAACTTAGAAAACAAAAATATAGAATCGTTTAATGCAAACGGAAGCTTCGAAATAATCAACAAGGAAACTATTTTAGATTTAAAGTTAAAATTCGAAAAGTTCAATATTGCAACGCTTAACTCCCTGGGCGGTGAAGTTTTGTCAAATATAAGAGGTTCCATATCAGGTAATGCTAGTATTGAAGGCAACCTAAAAAAACCAAATATCAATGGGCGTTTGTTTTTGAATGATGCTGGATTGACGGTTCCGTATTTGAATGTTGATTACGCATTAAGCGATAATACTATTATTGATTTGACTGATGAAAAATTCTTGTTTAGGAACAACACACTAACCGATACCAAATACGGAACCAAAGGGCAATTGAATGGAAATATTGAACATAATAATTTTGCCGATTGGAAACTAGATTTAGCTATAAATTCTAAAAGACTTTTGGCATTAGATACCCAAGACAGTGAAGATGCAGCCTATTACGGTACTGCTTTTATTGATGGAATGGCCACCATTAAAGGAAAAACGAATTCTTTGTTTATAAAAGTAGATGCAAAATCTGAAAAAGGAACAGCCATAAAAATACCGATTAACAATGCTGAAAGTGTAAGTGATAATGTTTTTCTGCATTTTGTGACTGCACAAGAAAAATACAATTTAAAGCATGGAATTACTGAAAGTGCCAGAAATTACAATGGTCTAGAACTTGAATTTGATTTTGATATAACACCAGATGCCGAAGTAGAAGTAATTTTAGACCGAAATACGGGTCATGGAATGAGAGGAAAGGGATTTGGATCTTTGTTGTTTAAAATTAATACTTTAGGAAAGTTTAATATGTGGGGAGATTTCCAGGCCTATGAAGGAACCTATAATTTTAAATATGGAGGACTTATTGATAAGAAATTTGCCGTTCGAAAAGGTGGTTCAATAACATGGGAAGGCAATCCTATGAGAGCACAATTGAACTTAGAAGCCGTATACAAAACGACCGCAAATCCTGCGGTTTTACTTGATAATTCTTCATTCAATGCAAAAGTTCCAGTTGAAGTAATTATTGGTATTCGAGGCGATTTAACAAGTCCAGAACCTGATTTTAATATTGAATTCCCAACAGTAAGCAATGTTTTGAAATCTGAAATTCAATATAAATTAAATGATAAGGATGTACGACAAACTCAGGCGTTGTACTTATTATCATCTGGTGGTTTTTTAAGTCCGGAAGGAGTGAGTCAATCTGATTTTTCTGGAAGTTTATTTGAAACGGCCTCCAGTATATTGGGCGGTATCATACAATCTGATGATGAGAAATTTAAAGTCGGATTGAATTTCATTGGCGCCGACAGGCGAATAGGGAAGGAAACTGATGGTAGATTTGTCGCAACAATTTCATCTAAAATAAACGAAAGAATAACCATCAATGGAAAATTAGGAGTTCCTTTTGGAGGAATAAATGAATCTGCGATTGTGGGAGATATTGAAGTATTGTATCGAGTAAATGAAGATGGAACACTTAATTTACGTCTTTTTAATAAAGAAAATGATATCAATTATATCGGACAAGGAATAGGGTATACACAAGGTTTAGGAGTTTCTTACGAGGTTGATTTTGATACTTTTAAAGAGTTTGTAAATAAAATTTTTAAAAATCTAAAAATTGATAGAGCGCCAGCTCCTGTTGCTGAAGATCAAGATTCAGATATGTCTCCAGATTATATAAATTTTTCTGCACCAACAAAATCGACCAAAAAGAAGGTCAAAAAAAATCAAGAAGGTCTACTTCCCGAAGAAAACGAATAGCGATATTTAAATATAAAAATTTAAAAAAAAAAGGTATTCCGTTATCATTTTGCCTCCTACTTAGAGTAAACAATAGCAATACTTTATCTTCACTAAATTACAAATGTAGCTATCTGTTTTTTTTATTTGAAATTTTAGTAGCTCGTACTTATCATTTGGTATCGATTTCTCAAAAAAAACAAACTAATTGTTAATTATCAAATAAAAATCCATTATTTTTAAGTTTTGATACTAAAAAACGATTTTATTTTGTTTTTCTAAAAACTTATCAACGAAAACGTTTGAATTCTGAGTTGTTTACTAATTTATTAAAAACACAGCTTTAAAACTGCTTGATGTTTGCTAATTTTACCCTTTAATACTTAAATAATGCCAAAAACAATAAAAAAAGTTGGTGTTCTTACTTCGGGTGGCGACTCCCCGGGAATGAATGCTGCTATACGATCGGTTGTTCGTACATGTGCGTATCATAATATAGAATGTATAGGAATTTATAGAGGGTATCAAGGAATGATTGAAGGAGACTTCAAAGAAATGGGACCTCGAAGCGTAAACAACATTGTTAATAAAGGAGGGACGATTCTTAAATCGGCTCGATCTTTAGAGTTCAAAACGCCTGAAGGAAGAAAAAAAGCATATGAGAACCTGACCAAAGCGGGTATTGATGCTTTAGTAGTTATTGGCGGAGACGGAACTTTTACCGGAGGCTTATTATTCAATTCCGAATTCAATTTTCCAGTAATGGGAATTCCTGGAACAATAGATAATGACATTTTTGGAACGAGTCACACCCTTGGCTACGATACGGCTCTGAATACTGTTGTGGAAGTGATTGATAAAATTAGAGACACTGCAAGTTCTCATAACCGATTGTTCTTTGTAGAAGTAATGGGTAGAGATGCTGGGCATATAGCCTTGAATGCAGGTATTGGTGCAGGAGCAGAAGAAATATTAATTCCCGAAGAAGATTTAGGATTAGACCGCCTTCTAGAATCGCTACAAAAAAGTAAAGCATCAGGTAAATCATCTAGTATAGTGGTTATTGCAGAGGGCGATAAAATTGGCAAAAACGTATTTGAATTGAAAGATTATGTTGAAGCCAATTTGCCAGAGTATGATGTTAGAGTTTCGGTTTTAGGACACATGCAACGAGGTGGTTCGCCTTCATGTTTTGATAGAGTTTTAGCAAGTAGATTAGGTGTAAAAGCCGTGGAGTCATTGCTAGAAGGAAAATCAAGTTATATGGTTGGTTTGCAAAATGATAAAGTATCGTTGACGCCTTTAGAACAAGCCATTAAAGGTAAAACGATGATTGATAGAGAATTATTAAGAGTTTCAGACATTATGTCTACATAAATGGTTAAAGTTTATTGTGAGGAAATTAGGCTTTAGGTTGAGTTAATATATAAACAAAAAAATTAAAGTAAAATGTCAAAAGTAAAATTAGGAATAAACGGTTTTGGAAGAATTGGAAGAATTGTTTTCAGAGAATCTTACAATAGAGATAATGTAGAGGTGGTAGCGATTAATGATTTACTTGATGTGGATCATTTGGCTTACTTGTTAAAATATGATTCTGTTCACGGACGTTTCAATGGAACTGTTGAAGTTGTAGATGGGAAACTTTTTGTAAACGGTAAAAATATTCGCATTACAGCGGAGAGAAACCCTGCTGATTTAAAATGGAATGAAGTTGATGTTGATGTAGTTGCTGAGTGTACTGGTTTCTTTACAACTATCGAAACTGCAACTGAGCACATTAAAGGCGGTGCTAAAAAAGTAATTATTTCTGCGCCTTCTGCTGATGCGCCAATGTTTGTTATGGGAGTTAATCATGAAAAAGCACAAGCATCAGATAGAGTAGTCTCTAATGCTTCTTGTACTACAAACTGCTTGGCTCCACTGGCCAAAGTAATCAATGATAATTTTGGAATTGTAGAGGCATTAATGACTACAGTTCACGCAACAACTTCTACACAAATGACCACTGATGGTCCATCTAGAAAAGACTGGAGAGGCGGACGTGCTGCATCGGTAAATATTATTCCTTCTTCAACTGGTGCTGCAAAAGCAGTAGGTAAAGTAATTCCAGAACTTGATGGAAAATTAACAGGAATGTCAATGCGTGTTCCTACCACAGATGTTTCTGTAGTAGATTTAACTGTAAAAGTTGCAAAAGAAACTTCTTATGCAGAGATTATGGCTGTTCTAAAATTAGCTTCAGAAACTACCATGAAAGGCGTTTTAGGATATACTGAAGATTTGGTAGTGTCTCAGGATTTTGTTTCTGATTCTAGAACTTCGATTATTGATGCTAATGCAGGAATTGGACTGAATTCTACTTTCTTTAAAATTATATCTTGGTACGATAATGAGTACGGATATTCCAGTAAATTAATTGATTTGTCTGTACACATAGCAGGTTTAAAATAATTATATACAGCTACAAAATTCCGTTATCTTAACTTGTGACGGGATTTTGTTTTTGTTCGCTTTTCAAAAAATAAAATTTTACATTTTGAAAAGTACTTCTAAAAACCAAAATAAAACCAAAAGAAATGAGATTAATAGTTGATAGTGGTTCTACCAAAGCCGATTGGATTGCGATAGATGAAGATGGAAAAGTATTGTTTACAACACAAACTCTTGGATTAAATCCAGAAGTTTTGGAGAATAATGAAATCATTGATCGTCTCAATGATCGCTTTGATATTTTGCAAAATAAAAAAAACACCACTCACTTATTTTTTTATGGCGCTGGTTGTGGGACAGATAAAATGAAGATATCGCTTTCACAAATATTTCAAAACTATTTTCCAAATGCTATTATTTCTGTAGAAGAAGATACCTATGCAGCGGTTTATGCCACCACACCAAAAGGACAACAAGCCATAGTGAGTATTCTAGGAACAGGTTCAAATTGTAGTTATTTTGATGGAAAAGAGTTGCATCAAAAAGTGCAATCACTCGGTTATATCGTTATGGATGACTGTAGTGGTAATGTTTTTGGAAAAGAATTAATTAGAAAGTACTATTTCAATAAAATGCCAAAAGAATTAACGGCTCAATTCGAAAAAGAATACGATTTAGAACCGGATAGCGTAAAAAGTAAATTGTATAAGGAACCCAATCCAAATGCCTATTTAGCCACATTTGCAAAGTTCTTAATTCAACATAAAGAAACGGAGTTTTGCAGAAAAATTATTTTCAAAGGGATGAAATCTTTTGTCAAAAATTATATCAAACAATTTAGTAATTGCAAGGAGGTTCCGGTACATTTTGTAGGTTCTATTGCTTTTTACTTAAAAGAAGAATTACAAGAAACGTTTGATAAATACGAATTACAATTGGGCAATGTACTAAGAAGACCAATTGACGGATTAATAGCCTATCATATCGCTAATAAATAGAAAGTGTTATTCTAAAATTATAAAATCCAAATTCCAATATTTAATATCGGAATTTGGATTTTTTTTTGACATTTTCTATAAAATTGCAATCATAGAAATTTCTACATTAACATTTTTTGGCAAACAAGCTACTTGAACTGTCTCTCGCGCTGGGGCGGTTTTTTCATTAAAATAAGAACCATAAACGGTATTTATTTTTGCAAAATCATTCATATCCATGATGAAAATGGTTGTTTTCACGACATTTTCAAAGGTCATTCCAGCTTCTAGTAATACCGCTTTCATGTTTTTCATTACTTGTTCGGTTTCTACTTCTATGCTTCCCATAACCAGCTCTCCAGATATTGGATCAATGGCAATTTGACCAGAAGTATAAAGCGTATCTCCTTTTAAAACAGCTTGATTGTAGGGTCCAATAGGAGCAGGTGCATTTGCTGTAAAGATTATTTTTTTCATAAAACAATTATTTTTTATTTCTTAAAAAGAATTAGCGGTTGATCGTACTTCGTTTGTCCCATTTGATATCACTAAGAACACCCGATTTTATTCCGATAAAAAATCCCCAATTGGCATTGGTTCCAAAGGGTGACCAGTTAAAATCCATTCTCCAGCTTAGTAAATCTCTTTCAAAGCGAAGTTGCGTAAATGTAACTCCCTTTTGTACAAAGTCATAACCGGTTGATACTCCTGCTTTCCATTTTGGAGTTATGTCAGCATTGGCAGAAATCATGATGGAATTTCCAATAATTTGATTTTCTCTATTGTTATTGCCATACGTTAATGAATAGGCAAATGTCATGTCCCAAGGTAGTTTTGAATTAAAGAATTCTGAAATTTTGTCTTCACCTTCTTCTTCGTCTTCTTCATTAAATTGGCTCCTTCTACTATCGCCAAGATCTGTATTAGTTCCAAATAGATCATCTTCACGACCACCATTACGTTGGCTTTGTGCATTTTTATCTTTATCTTTTTTGTCTTTACCTTGACTTGAAATCGAATAGTTTAATGTCATATTAGAACTGGTCATTCTAAAAAGACTACCACCATTATCAATATTAAATACGTTGATACGTGTTCCAGAATTATCTATGGCATAGGGATCTAATGTGGCTCCAAAATTCACATTCATTTTGTTGTCTAACAAAGTGGTACCTCCACTTACTCTAATTGGAGCGAATGCAAGAGAGGTTACTCCATCAGCATCTAGATTATAACTAGTCGAAAGATTCAAGTTATTTAAAAGCATGATTTTCTTAGGCTCAACCTTTGTACTGTCTTTATCTGTCACTTTGGCTTCAAACGTATTACTCAAATCAAAACCTAAAGTATTCGCGTTACTTAATCCTGGAGCACCATAAATACCATTTTCAAATCTAGAATATTGCTTGATCATGGTTCCAGTTGCATCAGTAGCGTAAGTATTATAATATTTTTCAAAACTAGGAGTGTAACCGTAGGAAACAGAAGGTCTCATGACATGACGAATCGATTTTATTTTTTTATCATTACCAAAGTTGAATGTTCCGTAAATAGTGGTTCCCAAACTCGAAGAGAAAGAATAGGTTCTAAAAGCATCAAATCCATTGATTGTTTTGTCAACTACTTTGCTTTGGTCCACATCATAACTCCTTTCGATTGTTTTAGTATACCAAATTTCCTCGTAATTCATTGACGTTGAAGCGCTAAAATATTTAAATAATTTGAAGTTAGTAGCCAACGGAATACTGTGCTGAAAGCCAACTTTGGCATCTCTAAACATTTGAGGTTTAAAAAATAAGGAATCAGTGGTTACAATACTGTTTCTTCCATTAAGATTGTATTGCAAGTTGATATTTTTGAAAAATCCTTTTTTGACACCATCTTTACCTACAAAAGGATAAATCCTATCTACACTTAATTGTAGCGTAGGCAGAGTCATATTTATCTCTTCGGTTTGGGTATTTTGCGAATGAGTTGCAGTCAATGATAATCGAACTTGCGGAACTGTAGTAAATGTTCTAGAATAGGATACAGAAGAACTTAATGTGTTATTAAGATTCGATCCTATATTGATTTGATTAATAGATTGCTTAAAATATTTACTACTTCCTAAATTCACAGATGCTGAAAAGCTAGAATTAGGATTCGCTTTAGAATCTTTAGAATGTGACCACTGAATGTTGTAAATGTTTTGTTTTAAATAATCAGGATATCCTCTTTCGCTGGTGATTAAGTTTTCGAATCTTACATTTATGTTTCCTCTGAAATTATATCTTTTGGCATAACTAGATTCAAAACGCAATCCATAACTTCCATTTGTATAATAATCGCCTAAAACGGTTAAATCATAATTGTCACTGAGTGCAAAGTAGTATCCTAAATTTTGTAATGAAAAACCTCTGTTATTGGAGTCATTGTAGCTAGGTAAAATTAAACCTGAAATACTGGTCTCTTTGCTCATCGGGAAAAAAGCAAAAGGTAATGCAATAGGAGTAGGTACATTTGCTATAACCATATTGGTTAATCCTGTTACAACTTTTTTACCAGGAATAAATTTAACTTTGTTAGTTTGGAAATAATATTCAGGATTATCAACGTCTTTTGAAGTGGTAAAACGTGCACCTTTTAAAAAGTAAACAGAATCATTTTCTTTTTTAGTAACTGCTGCTTTAATTTTAAACTCGCCTTGATCTGATCTTGAATTCCAGATTAACGCTTTTTTTGTTTTAAAATTAAAACGAATAGAATCCGGTTCAATTACATTGGTACCTTGTTTGAAATTTGGAAATTGCGTGTATGCTCCTGTAGAATCTTTAATTCGTCCGGCATATACTTCATTTTTTTCATAATCCATTACAATTATACCCGACTTCAATTCGACGTCTTGATAATACAATTCGGCTTTGTCGTACAGCGTGATTATTTTTTTCTTTTGATCAATTTTAGCATATTGTTCCGCTTTGTAACGAACCTTTCCATCAAGAAAACCTTTTTTTGGCTTAATACTGTCTAATTTTATGGTGTCAGTTTGTTTTGTCGCGGCTATTTCAGAATTTTTGATACCAGTATCCTTCGATTGTAGGATATCAGATTTCTTTGTAGTTGGTATAACCGTCTTTTTTTTTGTTATATCTTGGGAATATAATTTACCAGAACCTAATGATAGGAGAATTGATAATAAAACGATATTAAATAAGTTTGTATGCAAAGGTTTAAATGCTATTTTTGTAAAATTATGGCCTGTTTTTTGACATGTCAAACTTACATATTATTTTTTGTCAAAAATAGGCAAATAAATAAATTTATAGACTTAGTATTTTAATTAAATTAACTTATCGCTTTATGCATAGTACAAGTAAAATTAGAATAATTGTTACTTTTATTTTGATGCTTAATTCCCTGGTTGGATTCAGCCAATCTAATACTTTTAAAGTAACTTTAGACGCCGGACATGGCGCACACGATTTTGGTGCTGTCTATGAAGGGCGCATCGAAAAAAATATTGCATTGGCTGTAGTTTTAAAAGTTGGAAAAATATTAGAAGCTACTCCACAAATGGAAGTCAATTATACCCGAAAAACAGATGTTTTTATTGATTTAATTGAAAGAGCCAATATTGCCAATAGATTCAATGCCAATATATTTGTTTCCATTCATTGTAATGCAAATAGAAATACTGCTGCTGATGGCACAGAAACTTATGTGATGGGTTTAAGTAAGGTATCTTCCAACTTAGAAGCTGCCAAAAAAGAAAACTCTGTAATCACTTTGGAAAAGGATTACAAGCAAAAATATGAAGGATTTGATCCTAACTCGCCCGAGACAATGATTGGAATGACAATCATGCAAGAGGAATACCTAGATAATAGTATTTCACTTGCCAGCAAAGTCGAAGATGCTTTTGAGGATCTAGGAAAAAAAATTCGTGGTGAAGGTGTGAAACAAGCTCCTTTTATGGTACTTCATAAAGCTTATATGCCCAGAGTGCTTATCGAAATGGGTTTCATATCCAATACCATTGAAGGAAATAAATTGAATTCTGAAGAAGGGCAAGATGAAATAGCAAAAGCAATTGCAGATGCTGTAATTAGCTATAAAAAAGAATATTATGGTAACGGAGAAATGGAAGTTTTTGAAGAAAGACCCGTGCAAAAAGTTAATGAAAAACCAATAATAGAAACTATAACTCCTGATAAAACAAAAGTTAACTCTCAGCCTGAAACAGTTACGAAGAACTCAAAACAAGTGGGAGATGTTGCACTACCTTTATTTAAGGTGCAACTTTCTGCTACGCGAAAACGAGTAGAGTTAGTTCCAAGAAATTTTAAGGGTCTTAATAATGTTTCTGTTACTTATGAAGGCGGAGTTTACAAATACATGTTTGGAGAAACTACAGATTATAATGAAGCAAAAAAGTATTTAAGCGAGGCGAAAGCGAAAGGGTACGCTTCTGCATTTTTAATTGCATTTAAAAATGGAGCGAAAGTCAACATTCAAGATGTTATAAATTAAGAATACAATTGCTTTTATAATTTTAGAAAAAAAACACAAATTTTGAAACTAACCACGGCATTCAAAAAGATAATTTTGTCCTTATTTTTATTTTATGGGTATATTTCCTTTTCACAATCCAATCAAAAGTTTACAGTTATTTTAGATGCGGGTCATGGAGGTAAAGATCCAGGGAATTCGTATCATGGTTTTGTTGAAAAAGAGATTGCACTAAAAACTACTTTAAAATTAGAAAAATATCTTAAAAGAGATCCTAATATTGTTGTTGTTTACACCAGAAAATCAGATGTTTTTATAGAACTAAAAGACAGACCTAAAAAAGCAAATAGTATTGATGCTAATCTCTTTGTTTCGATACACTGCAATTCAGTTGATAACCCAGTTCCTTTTGGCACAGAGACTTTTGTAATGGGATTAGCAAGAAGCAAAGGTAATTTAGAAATTGCCAAACAAGAAAACTCGGTAATATTGCTCGAGAAAGACTACAAGCAAACGTATAAAGGTTTCGATCCCAAAAAACCAGAGACTCTAATTGGATTAAAAATTCTTCAAGAAGATTATTTGGATCGCAGTATCAATTTAGCTTCAAAAATAGAAAGTAATTTTAAAAATAAATTACACCGAAAATCACGCGGGATAAAACAAACTCCTTTGTGGGTTTTAGATGCAGCATACATGCCAAGTGTGTTAATCGAATTGGGTTTTTTATCTAATGGGGAGGAAGGACAGTATTTAAATTCTGAGGAAGGGCAAAATAGTATGGCAGAGTCTATTGCATCGGCTATTATCGCTTATCGCAAAGAATATAGTGCTTCGGGATCAGATGAAACTTACGAAGAGAAACAGCCTAAAAAAATACTGGATCATGGTGCAAAGGACACTTCAAAAACCAGTAAAGCCAAACAAGTTTTGAGTAAACAGGAGTTAAAAGCTGTAAAGACCAATGTGGTTTTTAAAGTTCAATTTGCAGCAGGAACAAACAATATTAAACTAAATCCCGCAAATTTTAATGGATTAAAAGATGTTTCAATGACAACAAGCAATGGTAAATTGTATAAGTATGCATATGGCTCTACATCAGACTTTAGTATTGCCAAGGAGGATTTGAAAGTTGTTCAATCAAAAGGGTACACTTCAGCTTATATTATAGCTTTTAAAGATGGAAAGAATATTACTATACAAGAAGCGCTTAAATAATTACAACAAGTCAAATATTTTATATTAAATTTGTAAAAAATACTTAAATTTTGAAAATATCAAGAGAAATTAAAACTGCTATTTTAGTAATTGCATCAATTTTATTATTTATTTGGGGCTACAGTTTTTTGAAAGGCAGAGATCTGTTTACGAACTACAAAACATTTTTTGTAGAGTATAAAAGTGTAGAGGGGTTAGCTACTTCGGCACCTGTGACCTTAAATGGGTTGGTAATAGGAAAAGTTAGTAGTATCACAATTGATGAAAAAACAGGGATATTGCTAGTGCAATTGCAATTAAAAACAGATTTTCCTATATCTAGATCAAGCATGGCTTCTATTTATGAACCTGGTTTTATTGGAGGAAAACAAATTGCAATTATTCCTAATTTTGAGGACAAGACATTAGCAGTAGATGGCCAAAT
The DNA here is from genome assembly GCF_056428945.1 of Flavobacterium sp. GNP010. NCBI lineage: Bacteria > Pseudomonadati > Bacteroidota > Flavobacteriia > Flavobacteriales > Flavobacteriaceae > Flavobacterium > Flavobacterium sp. GNP010. The sequence goes on from NZ_JBWJVK010000024.1 coordinate 23,553, forward strand.
GTTACAAGGTGGAGTAAAAATGGGTCTTACGGATAAAGTAGGGGATCAACTGGCGCCGCTTCAAGAAAAATTAGAAAAGGTATTGGGTAGTACAGAGAAATTAATTTCTGGATTGAATAACGTTTTAGATCAGAAAGGACAGCAAGATTTAAAAATCACATTAGCGGAATTGAGCAAGACCGTAGCGCAGTTTCATAAAGCAGCTGAAAGTGTAAATGCTTTACTAGATTCAAATAAAACTCAAATAAATGGTACCGTTGCCAATTTAAATAAATTGTCTGGAAATTTTTCTAAAATATCAGATTCATTAAACAAGGCCGATATTGGAAAGTCAGTAAGAAACTTGAATGCAACTTTAGCTAAAGTTGATGGTATTATGACTAATTTATCATCAGGCAAAGGTTCTATGGGCAAATTACTTAACGACGATGCTTTTTATCAAAACATTAAAAGCTCTACTAAAGAATTAGAATTATTATTACAAGATGTTAGACTTTATCCTACAAGGTATGTCAATATATCTGTATTTGGAAAGAAAAATAAACCCTATGTAGGTCCTGCAAAGGATACTATTTCTACTGTGAAAAATTAGTACTTATGAGTTATCTAGATAATATTTTATTTGCCATTTTATTGGCAGTCGGTTTTGGATATTTTTTTATCAGTGTTAAAAAAATTAGACGAAACATTAATCTTGGAACAGCTGTTAATCGTTCTGATAATCCCAAAGCACGATGGACAAATATGGCCATGATCGCATTAGGTCAATCAAAAATGGTAAAAAGGCCTATTGCAGGGATACTTCATATTATTGTATATGTTGGTTTTGTGGTCATTAACATCGAATTGCTAGAAATAATCATTGATGGTCTTTTTGGTACGCATCGTGTTTTTGCTTTTTTAGGAACTACCTACAACATCTTGATTGCATCGTTTGAAATTTTAGCTTTTTTAGTACTAGTAGCCGTTTTTGCTTTTTGGAGTCGAAGAAATGCAATCAAACTGAAGCGATTTGTAAGTTCTGATTTAAAAGGATGGCCTAAAAGTGATGCGAATTACATCCTGTATTTTGAGGTGGTATTGATGACTTTATTTTTGTTAATGAATGCCTCAGATTTACATTTACAAATGGTTCCTGGAGGATACTCGCATTTCATTAAAGCAGGTTCATTTCCTATAAGCCAATTTATAGAACCAATTTTTAATGGAGTGTCGAATGAATTAGTAATGTTACTTTCGGAGATATTCTGGTGGATACATATTGCGGGTATTTTGGTATTTATGAACTATCTATACTTTTCTAAGCACTTACATATTTTGCTAGCTTTTCCTAATACTTATTTCGCAAACTTGAATGTACAAGGGCAGTTTGATAATCTAGAATCGGTAACCAAAGAGGTAAAGTTAATGATGGATCCTAATGCTGATCCTTTTGCAGCTGCACCAATTGATGAGAATGCAGTTCCAAGTAAATTTGGTGCAAGTGATGTTCAGGATTTAAATTGGGTGCAACTATTGAACGCTTATACATGTACAGAGTGCGGTCGTTGTACTTCGTCTTGTCCTGCTAATCTTACGGGTAAAAAATTGTCTCCCCGTAAAATCATGATGGATACTAGAGATCGATTGGAAGAAGTGGGAAGAAATATTGATGCTAATAAAGGTATCTTTATTCCAGACAACAAAACATTATTAAACGATTATATTACAGCAGAAGAGCTTTGGGCTTGTACATCTTGTAATGCTTGTGTTGAAGAATGTCCTGTAAACATTAGCCCTCTTTCTATTATTATGGATATGAGACGCTACTTGGTAATGGAACAAAGTGCTGCACCAATGCCTTTGAACGCCATGATGACCAATATTGAAAATAATGGTGCACCTTGGCAATACAATCAACAAGATCGATTGAACTGGAAAAACGAATAGCTATTTGAATTTTTAATTTGTTTTGTTCTAAGAGGACTAAGCAAATTGAACTTAGGAGTATTTAAAGAAAAAGATAACCGAATCAACAATATAATATGTCAGAGAATTTAATAGTGCCAACAATGGCCGAAATGTTAGCTCAAGGAAAACAACCAGAAGTATTGTTTTGGGTTGGGTGCGCAGGAAGTTTTGACGATAGAGCTAAGAAAATAACCAAAGCATTTGTGCGTATTTTAAACCGTGCAAATGTACCTTTTGCTGTTTTAGGTACCGAAGAAAGTTGTACTGGAGATCCTGCAAAAAGAGCTGGAAATGAATTTTTGTTTCAAATGCAAGCCATGATGAATATCGAGGTTTTGAATGCTTACGAAGCAAAAAAAATTGTTACTGCATGTCCGCATTGTTTTAACACACTTAAAAATGAGTATCCAGAATTAGGAGGAACCTATGAAGTGATTCATCACACTGAATTTTTAAAATCATTATTAGATGATGGTAGACTTACTATTGAAGGTGGACAATTCAAAGGAAAACGAATCACGTTTCACGATCCTTGTTACTTAGGTCGAGCCAATAATGTATATGAAGCTCCAAGAGATTTGATTCTTAAATTAGATGCGGAGTTAGTTGAAATGAAACGTTCTAAAGCAAATGGTTTATGCTGTGGAGCCGGTGGCGCACAAATGTTTAAAGATGCTGAAAACGGTAACAAAGAGATAAATATTGAAAGAACCGAAGATGCTTTAGAAACAAAACCAGAAATAATTGCAGCGGGTTGCCCTTTTTGCAATACCATGATGACCGATGGTATTAAAAATAAAGAAAGAGAAAGCGATGTCAAGGTGATGGATATTGCGGAGCTTATTGCTAATGCACAAGACTTGTAATGATGAGAAAAATAATTTTAGTACTTCTTTTAATTTTTAGTACAAACTCTTTTTCTCAAGATGTTTACGATATTATTGGTAAAGAAACGTGCACTTGTTTAGAAGCCAAAAAATTAGATTACACAAAGTTGAATAAAAAAGATATGCAAACCCAAGTGGGATTGTGTATGATTCAGAGTTATAGTTCTCATGCGTCCGAATTTAAGTCAGAAGATAAAGTAAGTTTTGATGATGAAGCGGGTATGAGAAACCTTGGAGAAAAAGTTGCGATGAAAATGTTAGCAGATTGCCCAGCAATTATTTTAGAAATGGGAAGAAGATCGGTTGATGAGGATGATACTAGTGAAGTCGAAAAAGAGAGTCTTTTTATTGAAGGTGAAGTTACCGAGATCAAAACAGAACAGTTCCTTTCCTTGCAAGTAAAAGATAAAAACGGAAGAAATTTTACGTTTCTATTATTAGATTATTTTGAAAACGCTTCAATATTAACTAACAATGAGATTAATAAAAAAGATAATATAAAGATAAGTTATTCAGAAATTGAACTCTTTGATCCCAAAAGCAAAGAATTTAGATATTTTAAAATTATAACGGATTTAGAAAAAAAGTAGCATTTTTAATACTGCTCAAATTCAAAATTATTAACTCATAACCCAGTATCATAATGTACGTTCCATTTGAAAATTTACCCGAAGAATCTAGAATCTGGATTTATCAATCCAACAGAAAATTTTCGGATGCCGAGTTTTCCGAAATCGAAACTGCTTTGCAATCCTTTCTTGAAACTTGGGCTGCACATGGAACCAGCTTGGAGTCATCATATCAACTAAAATACAACCGATTTATTATTATTGCGGTGAATCAAGATGTGCAGCCTGCCACAGGTTGTTCTATTGATTCTTCAGTAGAGTTTATTCAAAGTTTAGAACAAAAATATTCTGTTGATTTATTAGATAAGATGAATGTAACGTTTAAACTTGGTGAGCACATTGCACACAAACCGTTGATTGATTTTAAAAAAATGGTTAAGGATAAAGCAGTTACAGAGAACACCATAGTTTTTAATAACTTGGTCAATAATGTAGAGGAATACAATGAATCATGGGAAGTTGCTGCCATTGATAGCTGGCACAGTCGCTTTTTTTAAACAAAATAATTCTATGAGAAAAATAGGCGTTAAAATTGTTTTATTTTATGGCTTACTTTTCCTAATTGCTTCAAGTTGTGTTGGGACAAAAGTCAAAAGCACTTTATTAGTTACTGCCAACCAAAAGTCCAAAATAGAGAATTTAGACAGTATAAAACTCAGTAATACTCCTCAACTTTTTGAGGTATCTGTTGAAGGTTCAAAATGGGTAGATAGTGTATACTATGCAATGAATTTGCGGGAGAAAATAGGTCAATTATTTATGGTTGCTGCTTATTCGAACAAAGATTCAGTTCATGTAAATGCCATAGATCAGTTAATTGAAGAAAATAAAATCGGAGGTTTAATTTTCTTTCAAGGTGGACCAATCCGTCAAATTAAATTAACCAATCGTTTTCAATCTAAGTCCAAAATCCCATTGTTTATTGGTAGTGATGCCGAGTGGGGATTAAACATGCGGCTAGATTCCACTTATCGTTATCCTTGGAACATGACACTTGGAGCCATCCAGGACATGAAATTATTAGAGCGTGTAGGTGTTCAAATGGGAAAACAAAGCAAGCGATTAGGTTTGCAATTCAATTTTGCTCCAGTTCTAGATATTAATACAAATCCCAGAAATCCCATCATAGGCTTTCGTTCTTTTGGAGAAGATAAATTCAAAGTTACAGAACGTGCTATTGCAATAATGAAAGGAGCTCAGAGCCAAGGTGTTTTTTCAACTGGTAAGCATTTTCCTGGTCACGGTGACACAGAAATAGATTCTCATAAAGGATTGCCAACCATTAATTTTTCTAAAGAAAGATTAATGGAAATCGAATTTTATCCTTACAAGAAAATGTTTCATGAGGGACTATCTTCTGTGATGGTAGCGCATTTAAATGTACCTAGTTTAGAACCAAGATCAGAATATCCGTCCTCGATTTCCTATAACGTAGTGACAGATGTGCTTCAAAAAGAATTAGGTTTCAAGGGCCTTATTTTTACCGATGCTTTGAATATGAAAAGTATAAAAAATAATAAACTTCCTAGCGAAATCAGTTTTGAAGCCTTTATTGCAGGAAACGATGTACTGTTATTTCCAGAAGATGTTCCAACAGCAATAGAAAAGTTCGTTTTAGCCTATTCTACTAATTTATTTTCTGAAGAACGATTGGCTTCATCGGTAAAGAAAATTCTGAAATTTAAATTCAAAGCTGGATTGAATTCCTACAAACCTATCATCACAGCTAATGTCTTCAATGATTTAAACGCCCTTGAAAATGATGCTTTGCAGTATGAATTGTTCGAAAATGCATTGACGGTGCTAAAAAATGAAGATGCTGTGCTGCCTATTAAAAATTTAGACAAACAAAAAATTGCCTACGTAAAAATAGGAGATGATACTAATGATGCCTTTATTTCTACGTTACAAAAATACGCTGAAGTAACTGTTATTGCCGATTCTAATTTAGATAGTTTACAAGTAAAACTAAAACCGTTTACAACCGTTATTATTGGATATCACAAGTCTGATGTAGCTTTCAAAAAGGATGATTTACGATCAGATGAATTGTTTAAAATTAATTTTCTTGCCAAAAACAATACTGTTATTCTAGATGTTTTTGCTAAACCGTATTCGTTATTGCCTATCACTAATTTTGACGATATCGAAGGATTAGTCGTTTCCTATCAAAATAGTGTAATTGCACAAACTGTATCTGCAGAATTAATTTTTGGTGCTATTGAAGCCAAAGGGAAATTACCAGTTTCGATTCATTCAAGTTTCAAAGTAAATGATGGTTTGCCTACCGAGAAATTAAATCGATTGGGATTTACGACTCCTGAAAATGTGGGTATGAGTGGAGTTATATTGTCAAATATTGATGCAATTGCTAATAAAGCGATTGATAGCAAAATGACACCAGGAATCCAAGTTTTAGTGGCCCGAAAAGGAAAAGTTATTTTTCAAAAATCCTATGGATTTCACACCTACGATAAAGCAATCAAAGTAAAAGATTCAGATATTTATGATCTTGCGTCTTTAACTAAAATTGTAGCAACGTTGCCAAATGTGATGCTGCAGTACGATCAGCAAAAAATAAATCTAGAAACTACACTAGGAACAATGTCTCCAATATTTAAAGATTCAAATAAGGCCAATATCAATTTTAAAGATTTGCTTTCTCATTACGCTGGACTGGCGGCTGGAATACCGTTTTATAAAGCCACAATGGATAATTCGAAATTTCCTTCGGAAGCTTTTTTTAGAAAAGTATCTGAAGAAAATTTCTCAAAACGATTGGCGGACAGTCTTTTTGTCAGAAATGATTTTAGCAATACTATCATGGATCTTATTGTTAAAAGTAAAATTTCGACTAAAAAAGAATACAAATACAGCGATTTGACCTTTATGATTTTAAAGGATTATTTAGAAAAAACAACGGGTAAAACATTAGATATTCTGGTACAAGAAAATTTTTATCGCTCACTCGGAATGAATAATACTAGTTTTAATCCACTAGAAAAGTTTGATAAAAATAGAATTCCGCCAACAGAAATGGATTCTTATTTTCGCAAGCAACTTTTACAAGGCTATGTTAATGATTTATCTGCAGGCTTAGAAGGCGGTGTTTCGGGTCACGCTGGTGTTTTTTCAAACGCTATGGATGTGGCTAAAATAATGGAATTATACCTACAAAAAGGAAATTACGGCAATAAACAGTATTTTTCTGAAAAAACTTTTAGTGATTTTAATACCTGTTATTTTTGTGCAGCAGGAAATAGGCGAGGACTCGGTTTTGATAAACCACAATTGGGTGCAGAAGGTCCTACATGTGGTTGTGCTTCGATGACTAGCTTTGGGCACACTGGCTATACTGGAACTATGGCTTGGGCTGATGCTGAAAAGCAAATTGTTTATGTGTTTTTATCTAATAGAACTTTTCCAGTTGCAACTGAAAATAAATTATCAAAAGAAAATATTAGAGAGGACATTCAAAAAATCACTTATGAAGCAATTATGGACTAAGTTGATTTGGTGTGTAAGTAGTGCAAGAATGTGTTTTAGTTACCAGTATTTAGTCCCTATTACCATTCTAAAAATAACTTGATGAAAAACACGATTTCAGCTTTTGCAAAAATAAAAATATGGGTAGTGCTTTTTAGTATAACTTTTGTTAATGCTCAAAATGTTGATATTAATTTGCTTCGTGATATTAATTTAAGTAGAAATAAAAGTTTAGATCCAACTTTTAAATTTGTTACCAATAGTTCGGCTCCGGTGAGTATTGGAACTCCTATTCTTTTGTTTACTGTTGGATTAATTAAAAAAGACCGCACTATTAAGAAACAAGCTATTTTTATCGGTGAAACATTCCTAGTTAATGGATTTATAACTTTAGCATTAAAAAAAGCAGTAAAACGGGATCGACCGTTTGAAACTTACCCAGATATTGATCAAGTTTCATCTTCTACAGGAGAATCTTTTCCTTCTGGCCATACTTCTTTGGCTTTTGCAACCGCTACCTCGCTTAGTTTGGCCTATCCCAAATGGTATGTTATTGCCCCTTCTTTTATTTGGGCAAGCACCGTTGGCTATTCCCGTATGCATTTAGGAGTTCATTATCCTAGTGATGTAGTTGCTGGCGCATTAATCGGTAGTGGATCAGCGTATCTTACCTACAAAGTGAATAAATGGATTAATAAAAAAGTAGAGAACCGATAGGAAATGATTTTTAATCACGATTAGCTATTGTTTAGTAATAATGGTAGTTCTTATAATTATTTTAAAAGTTTGAATATTCAAGGAATTAGATTTAATAATCGGTTCTTATTTAACTAAAATTTCCATAAAACCAATTCCAATTTTTAGTAATTTCGTTTCACTAAAATACAGAGATGAAAATTGCAATAGTTTGTTATCCTACCTTTGGAGGAAGTGGTGTTGTCGCAACAGAATTGGGACTTGAATTAGCACGACGTGGTCACGAAATCCATTTTATTACATACAGTCAACCGGTTCGCTTAGCACTTTTGAATCCTAATGTACATTACCATGAGGTAAATGTTCCAGAGTATCCTTTATTTCAATACCAACCTTACGAATTGGCCTTGTCGAGTAAATTAGTAGACATGGTGAAATTATATAAAATTGAGTTGCTTCATGTTCATTATGCAATTCCACATGCTTATGCGGGCTATATGGCAAAGCAAATGTTGAAAGATGAAGGAATAAATATCCCAATGGTTACAACATTACACGGAACAGATATAACCTTAGTTGGAAATCATCCCTTTTATAAACCAGCAGTTACTTTCAGTATCAATAAATCAGATTTTGTTACTTCGGTTTCCCAAAGTTTGAAAGACGACACTCAAAAATTATTCAATATCAAAAATGAAATTGAAGTTATTCCGAACTTTATTGAATTAAATAACAACTTGAATGATCCGCACACTGCTTGTAACCGTTCATTGATGGCTAACAAAGAAGAGAAAATCATTACGCACATTAGTAATTTCAGAAAAGTAAAACGAATTCCAGATATAATAAAAATTTTCTATAATATTCAAAAAGAGATACCGGCTAAATTGATGATGGTAGGAGATGGTCCAGAAAAAGAAAAAGCAGAGTATTTGTGTCAGGAATTAGGAATTTTGGATAAAGTTATCTTTTTTGGGAACAGTAACGAGATTGATAAAATTTTGAGCTACACAGACTTATTTTTATTGCCTTCAGAAACAGAAAGTTTTGGACTTGCCGCACTTGAGGCAATGGCTTGGAGTGTCCCAGTTATTTCAAGTAATTCTGGAGGATTACCAGAAGTAAATTTTGATGGTATCTCTGGATATCTTAGCGATGTGGGAAATACAGATGAAATGGCACAAAATGCTTTAAAAATTTTAAAAGATGAAGTTATTCTGCAAAAATTTAAAGAAAATGCGTTGGCAGTTGCAAAACAATTTGACATCAAAAACATACTACCACTTTATGAGGCTTTGTATAAAAAAGCTATAGAAAAATACGGATAGACTTTATATTTTTCAATAGTAGAATGTAGTAAGACCTACAATTTTGATCTATTAATAAATAAAATCTAGCAATGAAAAAAACAGTAGTATCATTAGTAGCTTTAGCTTTAGTTTCCTGCGGAGCGAAAGCAACAAAAAATTCCGAGAAGAATTTTTTGTACGAAGTTTTGACACAGCAGTCAAATGGAGGTGCAAGTATTCGTTTTTTTGAAATCCTTTCGGAGAAGGATCAAATAGCCATGTTGCAGAATGATGAAAATTTAAAAAATAAAATTAATCCAAATGATGTTCAGACTTCTAATTTTTTAGTTTTGAATATGGGAGAGAAAACCTCGGGAGGGTACAGTATAGGTATTGATTCTGTAGTTGAAAACCGATAAAAATATTGTTATCACTATAAAAGAAACTAGTCCGGAACCGGGTAGTATGGTTACACAAGCTTTTACAAATCCTTTTTGTGTAGTCAAAATAAATTCTAAGAAAGATATTATTTTTAAATAAAAAAACGCCACTATTTCTAGTGGCGTTTTAATATATTGTCTAAAATATTAGAATTGATATTTCAATGCTAAAGCTACATCAGAACCATAATTGTTTTCGTAATATCCGTTTCCACCAAACTCAGGTCTGAAATCTAAAGAGATTAACAAAGGAATATCAAAGTTATATTCAATACCGATGTTTCCAGCTGCAAATACAAAAGTATCACTGTATTTATCACCATTATAGTTATAACTATAGTTTCCTACACCACCACCTACACCAGCATACCAGTTAAAACCACCATCAATGTTCCATACCCATTGGTACAAAGCTGTTAATTTTAATGCATTATCATCATAACCATTGTTATTATAGTTACTTCTATTTCTCAATCCTAAATCAAGTTCTAATCTATTGTTGCTTCCTAAGGCTCTTTGGTAAGTAAGTTCGCCACCAAAACCATTATTGCTACCAAAGCGTAAACCTAATGCGTTTTTTGAGATGTCTTGTGCTTGTGCGGTAAATGCTAATCCAATTAACATAATAGCCGATAAAATAATTTTTTTCATAAGTCTGTTTTTATAGGTACAAATGTATTATTTAGTTGCTAGCATGTCTTATAAAATTTTCTATAAAAGTTATATAATTTACGTTTTTTGTACAAATAATAGCAGCAATTAAATTTTCAATTATAAGATGTTTTGTTTGGAAAAAAGCGCTGATGCCATAATTTGATTGCTTAAAACATCCTCCATTTCAAAAAGATTTTCGTCTTCAACAGGATCAATTTCACAATAATTATAAATCTTCCATCGTTTTTTATTGTACTCCAATGCCGTTAAATTCTCTATCCAATCACCTGAATTTAAATATAATATCTTCCCGTTTTTGTTTTCTTTATAAATCATTTTTGGTTCATGTATGTGTCCACAAATAACGTAATCATATTTTTTTTCAATAGCCAGCTCTGTTGCTGTTTCTTCAAAATCAGAGATGTGCTTTACTGCTTTTTTTACACTAGCTTTTATTTTCTTAGAAAACGAGTACGGTTCTTTTCCTATTTTAAACAAACACCAATTAACAAAACGATTCAAAAGTATCAAATAATCATATCCTAACCCGCCAAGTTTAGCAATCCATTTTGAATGCTGAACTGATGCATCAAAAACATCGCCATGAAATATCCATGCTTTTTTGCCATCAAGCTCTAGTATTAATTTATCTACTAAAACTAAATTACCCATGTTTATATCGCTAAATTTTCGAAGCATTTCATCGTGATTGCCTGTGATGTAGTATATTTTTGTTCCTTTTGTAGCAAAACCTATTATTTTTTGAATGACTTTTAGATGTGCTTTTGGGAAATAGGATTTTCTAAACTGCCATATATCAATAATGTCTCCATTTAATATAAGCGTTTTTGGTTTTATAGAATTTAAGTAATTGTATAGTTCTTTCGCATGACTGCCGAAAGTTCCCAGATGTACATCAGAAATCACCACCAACTCGACTTTTCTCTTTTTCAATGGTTTTTTGAATTTAAAGTTTATCAAAATAATTGAATTTTTAGTGAATGAAATCAAAAAGTGCGTTAAGAAATGCAACACAAAGTTAATTTTATAACAATAAATGTCGAAAACCGTTTGAATCTTTATTCTAAAATGTGGGTATAAACTTTTTACCTTTGAAGTAAAATGGTACTTTTGTTCAAAACGTACACTATGGCAGGAAATAGTTTTGGAACTCTTTTTAGGATAACAACTTTTGGTGAATCACATGGAGAGGCTTTAGGCGGTATAATAGATGGCTGTCCTCCAGGAATATCGATAGATTTTGATGCCATTCAAATGGAAATGTCTCGAAGAAAACCGGGACAGTCCGCGATCGTTACCCAGCGCAAAGAACCAGATGATGTTCAATTTCTCTCGGGGATTTTTGAAGGTAAAACTACAGGAACACCGATCGGTTTTATTATTCCGAATACCAATCAGAAATCAGATGATTACTCTCATATAAAAGACAATTACAGACCCAGTCATGCTGATTATGTATATGAAAAAAAATATGGTATTCGAGATTATCGTGGTGGCGGACGAAGTTCTGCAAGAGAGACTGCAAGTAGAGTAGTGGCAGGAGCTATAGCTAAACAAATGCTGTCAAAGATTAAAATTAATGCTTATGTTTCCTCAGTAGGGCCAATTTTTTTGGAGAAATCTTATCATGAATTAGATTTTTTAAACATAGAAAAAAATCCTGTTCGTTGTCCAGACGCAGAAACTGCAGTTGCAATGGAGGATTATATTCGAGATATTAGAAAACAAGGAGATACTGTAGGCGGAATTGTAACCTGTGTAATTCAAAATGTACCTTTAGGACTTGGCGAGCCCGTTTTTGATAAACTTCATGCTGAATTAGGAAAAGCAATGCTTTCGATTAATGCTGTAAAAGGATTTGAATTTGGAAGTGGTTTTGATGGATCACAGATGAAAGGAAGTGAGCATAATGACTTGTTTAATGCTAATGGTAGCACCAGAACGAATCTTTCAGGAGGCATACAAGGCGGAATTAGCAATGGTATGGATATTTATTTCCGAGTTGCTTTTAAGCCCGTTGCCACAATTATGCAAAAACAAGAATCATTAGACAATACAGGGGCAATTACTGAGATGACAGGAAAAGGGCGTCATGATCCTTGTGTCGTGCCTCGCGCAGTGCCTATTGTTGAAGCCATGGCAGCTATCGTGTTAGCCGATTTTTATTTGATAAACAAAACTTATTTATAATTAATCGTTACGTTTTTCTTTTTATTTTCTTACCTCCATTTCTTAATAAAAAATACAAGGTAATTTAGTTAACTACATTTCTTGCCTTGAGAAGTATTTGTATGAAAATATAGAATAAATTTAATCTAAAAACCAATTTAATGAATACCAAAACAACCAAAAAACCATCCTTTTTTTCGGGATTAACAGGACAAATATTAATTGCAATGGTGTTAGGTGCTATTCTTGGCATCGTTATCCATAATTCAATATCAGCCGAAGCAGCACAAGGTTTTAGTACAAAAGTTAAAATATTAGCAACAATATTTATTAGGTTGGTGCAAATGATTATCTCACCTCTTGTTTTTACAACACTTGTTGTAGGAATTGCAAAATTAGGGGATATCAAAGCAGTCGGAAGAATTGGTGGTAAAGCGATGGGTTGGTTTTTTACAGCCTCGTTTATCTCATTATTGTTAGGAATGTTATTTGTAAATTTATTAAAACCTGGAGTGGGACTTAATTTATCAAATATAGATTTAGGCACTGCAGCTGATGTAACAGCGAAAACTCAAAATATATCTTTTGAAAATTTCATTGAGCATATTGTTCCTAAAAGTATTTTTGAAGCATTGGCTACTAATGAAATTTTGCAAATTGTAATTTTTTCCATTTTCTTCGGTTTAGCCGCAGCTTCATTGGGAGATTATGTTAAGCCTGTTATCACTGCTTTAGATAAAACATCACACATTGTACTAAAAATGGTGAATTACGTGATGAAGTTTGCTCCAATTGGAGTTTTTGGCGCTATAGCTGGCGTATTTGCAGTGCGAGATTTTCAAGAATTAGCAATTACTTATTTTAAGTTTTTTGGTTCTTTTTTAGTGGGTATTTCTTCGCTTTGGTTGGTATTGATAGTGGTGGGATATATTTTTCTAAAAAGTAGAATGACTGTTTTACTTAAAAGAATTGTGAGTCCTTTAATTATAGCTTTTGGAACAACTAGCAGTGAAGCCGTTTTTCCAAAATTGACAGAAGAGCTGGAACGCTTTGGTGTAAAAGATAAAATAGTTTCTTTTATGTTGCCATTGGGTTATTCATTTAATTTAGATGGAAGTATGATGTACATGACTTTTGCCAGTATATTTATTGCTCAAGCCTATGGAGTTGATTTAGATTTAGGAACACAAATGACTATGCTTTTAGTTTTGATGCTAACCAGCAAAGGGATTGCAGGCGTTCCAAGAGCGAGTTTAGTTGTAGTTGCCGCTACGTGCGGAATGTTTGATATTCCAATTGAAGGCATCGCATTAATTTTGCCAATTGACCATTTTTGTGATATGTTCCGCAGCGCCACAAATGTTCTAGGAAATGCTTTAGCTACATCAGTTGTTGGGCAGTGGGAAGGTGACGATGAAAATGAAAATGAAGTTTTGCCAGTGTAATATTAATTGCAAGTATTTATAAATGTATCTATCATATGGAACCTGTTCAAGCAATTGAACGGGTTTTTTTATAAAATTTAAATGATTAGATTTTTGGCACAATTAATCTCCTTTTTTAAAATTACATAAATTTAATTTATTTTAATAGATACGATATAATTATTCCTTTATTTTTTAACAATAAAATGTATATTTGATAAATATTATTTGTTTATGCAACATTTACGTATTGTTTTAATCTTAAGTCTATATCTTTTCGGCGGAGATTCATTCGCGCAAACAAAAATATATTCTCAACAAGAAATCACCAAATTAAACGATAAAGCATCTCGCTACTTAAAGAATGCTAATTTTGAGAAATCGCTAAATATTTCTAAAATGGCACTTCGTTCTGCCATGATAAGTAATGATTTACGATCTACAGCCATTTCTTATACAATTATTGCTGGAAATTATGCGGAGATGGCTGAGTTTGATAAAGCAATATTTTTTTACAATAAGAGTCTTTCTTATGCGCACGAAACTAATAATGACACCTTAAGAAAAAAAATCTTTAATAATTTAGGTAATATTTATTGTTTTGAGAAAATGCAATATGATAAAGGAATCAACTATTACAAGAATTCATTGATTTATAGCCAAAAATTAGCTGATAATTATCAGGTTTTTATGACTAAATTAAATATTGCTTGGGCTTATTTTGATAGTGGTTTTTTTGAAAAAGGTTTCCCTAGTTTAGAGTTTATCAACAAATACAACAAAACATTTGGAGATGAAAGTACTGTAGTCGCAGTAAATTTGTTGAATGGGATGTATTCTTCAAATAAAGGGAATCAAGATACTGCCAGTTCCTTTTTTGAAAAAGCCATTAAATTTGGAAATCAAGGAAATGAGAAGTCTGATTTATCGTATTCTTACCTGGAGTATTCTAAACATTTGTTGAAAAATAGCGATTACAAAAAGGCGTATGAAAATCTTACACTTTACAATACTATCACCAACGATTTATACAACAAAGAAAAGCTTGAAAATGCTAATTTAGTAGGTATAAATTTAGAATTAGATGCCTACAAAAGAGAAATTGATAAAATTGAATCAGAGAAACTGGCACAAGAACAAAGTATTCGCAAATCAAAAATCATTGTAGGATTGTTTGTTCTGATTGTTTGTATTTTAATAGTATTACTTTATACCTTATTCAAAAATAATAGTTTTAAGAAAAAAGCGAACATAAAGCTTTCTCAAACTAATACAGAACTCTTAGCTGCCAAAGAAAAAATAGAAGAAGTATCTGCGCTAAAAGCACAATTTTTTTCTACAATAAGTCATGAGTTACGAACTCCTTTGTATGGTGTAGTTGGAATTACTAATATGTTGCTGGATGAGCATAAAGAACTAGTCAATAGTCCACATTTAAATTCTTTAAAATTTTCAGCGCGTTATTTATTATCATTAGTGAATGATATCTTGCAAATAAATAAAATTGAAGATAATAGAATTGTCCTGGAAAGTTTAACTTTTAATATTTCTGATGAAATTGAAATGATTAAAAGTTCGCTCTCCTTTATGGCTAAAACTAATGCCAACGAAATCATTGTGAATATTGATGATCGCATTCCAGAGTATTTAATTGGAGATAAGTTACGCCTTTCTCAAATCATTATGAATTTAGTCAGTAATGGATTAAAGTTCACAAAAAATGGAGTAGTAAGTATCCATGTTAATCTGGCGAAGGAGGAGAACAATTTTTATTTTTTAGAATTTAAAATTCAAGATAATGGGATTGGAATTGACCCTTTAGATCAAGAAAAGATTTTTGATAAATTTGTCCAAGTCAATAGAAAAGAAACAGATTATCAAGGAACTGGATTAGGGCTTTCTATTGTTAAGCAGCTTTTAGGCCTTTTTGATAGTGATATTACACTTCAAAGTTCTGTTGGGAAAGGAACTGAATTTCAATTTGTAATTGCTTTTGAACACAATATGGATCGAACGGCCGAAATTATTAATAACATACAAGTAGAAATAAGTTCAACACAAATGATACATGTTTTGGTAGTGGAGGATAATCGAATAAATCAAATGATTACCCGAAAAACAATTGAAAAAAATAATTACAAATGTAGTGTTGTAGACAATGGATATGATGCCTTAGAAATTTTAGAAAAGGAGAATTTCGATTTAATTTTAATGGATATAAACATGCCGTTAATCAATGGTTTTGAAACTACAAAACTAATTCGGCTCAAAGGAATTGATATTCCTATTGTAGCATTAACAGCCTTTAATAAAGCTGAAATTACCGAAGAAGCACTTTCAGCAGGAATCAATGACATTATAATAAAACCATTTGACTCCTTTAAATTATTTGAAATTATCAAAATACTAACTTCTAAATCAAAAAAATAGTACGAAGCACAAAATCAAGTTGCATTAAACAAGCAATCAAAAAATTAACAATAAAAACGCCTTTTGTTATCAAAACAAAAGGCGTTTTTATTGTTAGCATGTGCACTAGATCAATACCAACGTTTTTTATTTTGTTTAGAAACTTCCGATTTTCTTGATTTGTGTGCTCCTCCGCTTCGGTTTGAATTTTTTTGCTGTGAACCTGCCGGCAGTTCAGGACTTCCAGAATGCCAATGATATTGATGATCACTAACCGTTTTTACATCTACTTTTATAAGTTTTTGAATGTCTTTCCAATAGGTATGTTCATCTTTACTACAAAAAGAGATTGCAATACCACCATTTCCAGCACGTCCAGTACGACCAATTCGGTGGACGTAGGTTTCAGGTATATTTGGTAGATCAAAGTTGATAACAACGGGTAATTGGTCTATATCAATTCCTCGTGCAGCAATATCAGTAGCCACTAATACACCAACTTCTTTATTCTTGAAAGCATCTAATACGCGTTGTCTTGCATTTTGTGATTTGTCACCATGAATGGCTTCTGCAGCGATATTATTTTTCCTTAACGCTTTTACAACATTATCAGCACCATGCTTTGTTCTCGAAAAAACTAGAACATCCGTTAGCTTCTCAGTATTA
Organism: Flavobacterium sp. GNP010; assembly: GCF_056428945.1. NCBI lineage: Bacteria > Pseudomonadati > Bacteroidota > Flavobacteriia > Flavobacteriales > Flavobacteriaceae > Flavobacterium > Flavobacterium sp. GNP010. The sequence goes on from NZ_JBWJVK010000024.1 coordinate 40,273, forward strand.
ATCAGGTGGTATAATAAATTTCTTTTTTCACCTTTTTCAACAAAATATACTCGTTGTTCTACATTTTCAGCGGTTGATGATACAGGAGAAACGCTTACTGTTTCAGGATCAGTCAAAAACATTTCAGCTAATTCTCGGATTGCAATTGGCATTGTAGCCGAGAAAAATAAGGTCTGTCTGTTTTTTGGCGTAAGCTTTACAATTTTCTTGACATCATTTACAAATCCCATATCAAGCATTTGATCAGCTTCATCGAGTACTAAAGCATGTAAGTGGTCTAAATCTATGAAACCTTGTTTATGTAAATCTAGCAAGCGCCCTGGTGTCGCGATTAAAATGTCAACCCCATTTTTTAAAGTATCTACTTGTGGATTTTGTGATACTCCACCAAAAATCGTAAGCTGAGTCAGATTGGTATATTTTGCGTATGTATCAAAACTTTGTCCAATTTGCACTGCTAATTCTCTGGTAGGCGTTACAACTAAGGCACGAATTTGTTTTGCTTTCTTTGAAGAACCAACAATTCGGTGTAATTGATGAATAATTGGTATGGCAAATGCACCTGTTTTTCCTGTTCCTGTTTGAGCACAACCAATTAAATCTCTGCCTGATAATACAATTGGTATTGATTGTTCTTGAATGGGAGTAGGGTTAAGGTAGCCTTGCTCAAATACGGCTTTTTGTATACTTTTAGAAAGTGATAAATCTTCGAATAACATATTTTTGGTATTAAATATCCTGTAATAAGTACAGAAATAGTGCAACAAAGATAGGATTAATATTTTTGATGGTTTTTTATACAGGATTTAGGATAGTAATCAATATAATTCAACTACAAAACTGTACGTTCAGTGCGGATTAAATTGAATTTGATTTCATGAAATCGGTGACTAAGTAACCTATAAGTTTACCTATCAAGTGATTGTTTTTTTCTTCACCTAGATCAGGTGCTCCCTCACAAATATGCAAGTAGGTTGCGTTTTTATTTTTTGCAAAGTAAGAAATGAATTGACGAAGTTGCTCTACTGAAAAACCGCTCAAAGTCATTGCACTACAGGCAATATTTGGAATAGAATCTAAATCAATTTCAATTCCAAAAAAATCGTCATTTATAAACTCTAAGGCTAGAGCCATTTCTTGATTGAAATCTTTTTCTTTTCGAATGTTTACACTATCGTAGGTATTGTATCGTACACGATCTTCTATTTTTTTTATAATATCTAAGACGCTTTTTGAAGTGTAATTTTCGTGTAAACCGAAAATAAAATATTTTTTTAAAAACCCTTCTTCAAAAGCATACGAAAAACCGTTCCCGCTATGTCGTCCCTCTAAAATTCTAAAATCGGAGTGTGCATCAAAGTTTATGGCATTGATTGGTTTTCCTTTGGCTAGAGCCGAACCTTTAATATTTCCGTAAGCATTATTGTGTCCGCCTCCTATTATTATGGGAATTTTTCCTAATTTAATAATATTAAAAATAATATGAGAAACATCTTTATCAATTTTTTCTACCAATTGACTCAGTTTAGAACGATCGTCAATATCATTAAAATCCAAATGCTCTACCTCTTTCATTTCGGCACTAACATTCAGTTGGCCTAAAATAAAAAGTTGGTTTCCTTTGCAAAATCGATTGTGCTGGATGTTAGCAATACTTTTAATGGCACTATCCCAGGCTGAAGCAGCGCCAGGTCTACCAAAATTCGCTCTAATGCCTATATCCTCCGGGATTCCAAACAACACATATTTTGCTTCACAAGTTGTAAGAAACGTTAATGAATCAGTGTCTTTTGGTACAGTTATCATTTTCTCACCAAATTTGATTTCACCACTGCGATGGTTCGTAATCTTCGCAAGATCTTTGATGGTAAATGGTATTATTTTTTCCATTAAAAAAAATATTTTTCATCAAAAATAATATAAATACGTTAACTGACGTTATGAGGTGGTTATATATTGTTAAATTTGTAAAATAAATTAAATTAAAACTAAAAATGGAAAATCAAAAAAGTAGTTCAAGTCTCAAAGCGGTTGTAGCAATATTAGCTATTTTATTAGTGGGGAGTTTGGTTTATATTTTTAAATTGACTTCAGATACCGAAACCGTAAAAACAGAATTGAAAACCACACTAAGCGATAAAGAAACAGTGATGAAGGATCTGGAAGAATTAAAATCGACTTACGATGCTGCTATTGCAGAAAACACATCGATGTCTGATGAATTAATTCAAGAAAGAGACAAAGTAGTTAACTTGATGTCTGATTTAAATAAGTCAAAAGGAGATGTTGCATCTTTAGCTAAATACAGATCGCAGTACAATTCTTTACAAGGAAACATGAAGGTTTTAATAGCTGAAAATGATCAGTTAAAAAAGGCAAATACAACACTTACCGCACAACGTGATAGTACCGTTGTAGTGCTAGGCGAATCTAAGAAATACAACGAAGCGCTAACTGGACAAAATGAAGAATTATCTAGAGTTGTAGAAAAGGCAGCTAAATTGACGGTATTGAACACAAGGGGTTCAGCATTTAAATTGAAAAGCTCTGGTAAAGAGGTTTCTACTGATAAAGCGAGCAGAGCTGATGTTCTAAGAATAAGTTACACAATTGCAGAAAATCAAGTTGCACAATCAGGTACAAAATCATATTACGTTCAGGTTATCGATAGTAAAAACAATGTCTTAGGAGACAAGAAATCAGAAACTTTTGGTGACGATACTCTCGTGTATAGTTTTATTTCGAATATTAATTACGAAAATAAAACTATTGATGTAACAGAGAACTTGCGAGGTAAAGATTTTCCAAAAGGAACTTATTATGTAAATATTTTTGAAAAAAATCAATTGGTTTCAAAAACTAGTTTTACTTTGAAATAAGAAAATCAGAAAATAAAAATCAAAAGAGGAACGTAATGTTCCTCTTTTTTTATGAAAAAATTTGACCTTCAATCAATACAGTTTCAATTAGATTACTGCCAAAAGCGTAAGGAATTTGATTGTAAGAGGGAATAGGTTTGGTAATAATTATATTGGCTTTTTTACCAATGGTAATGCTTCCGTGCGTTTCAGATATCCCCATAGCATAAGCGCCGTTTATAGTAGCAGCATTTATGGCTTCTTCGGGTGTCATTCTCATTTTAATACAAGCAGTAGCTACCACAAAGTTCATATTTCCGGATGGAGTAGAACCGGGATTATAATCTGTTGCGAGTGCTAATGGAAGTCCCGCTGCAATCATTTCTCGTGCTGGAGTATAAGGAATACTCAAAAAATAAGAGCATGAAGGTAATGCAACAGGCATTGTCTCCGTATTTTTTAACGCTTCAATATCTTCTGGTTTCATTATTTCAAGATGATCTACAGAAAGTGCCTTGTGTTTTACACCAGCCTGAATTCCGCCGATAGAGTTAAACTGATTGACATGAATTTTTGGTTTTAAGCCAAATTGAATTCCTGCTTCCATAATTTGTTCGGTTTCTTCAACTGAAAAATATCCAGTTTCACAAAAGACATCTATAAAATCTGCTAGTTTATTTTTAGCAATTTCAGGAAGCATTTCATTAATTATTAAATCAATATAGCCTTTATTGTTTTCTTTAAATTCTAATGGGAAAGCGTGAGCGCCCAAGAAAGTTGCTTTGATAGTAATTGGATAGTTTTGAGATAATTGTTTGATAACACGAAGCATTTTTAACTCTCCATCAACTGTTAATCCGTAGCCAGATTTAATTTCTACTGCTCCAGTTCCCAAACGCATCACTTCTTCGAGCCGAATTTTTGATTGATTGTAAATTTCTTCTTCGGCAGTTTCATTGAGTTTTTTTGCTGAATTTAGTATTCCACCACCACGATTGGCAATTTCTTCATAAGTCATGCCATTGATTCGATCTACAAATTCTTGTTCGCGGTTACCCGCATAAACAATATGCGTATGACTGTCACACCAAGAGGGTAAAACCATTTTTCCTGTTGCATCAATAGTTTTATCTGCGTTTATTTTAGGCAAATGATCCATCGTACCAAAATCAGCAATTAGGTGGTCATTGATTACTAAAAAAGCATTCTTAATTGTGGGAAGAATGGCCATTTCGGCACCACAAACTTTATCAATTGCTGTTTCCCGAACCTGCAATAATTCTTTAATATTTACAATTAATGTGATCATTTAAGTGTAATTATTCTGAAATTTTAATTTCAAACATTTTATCCCAATTTTTTCCAGTTACAAAAATGGTTTTCGTTTTAGGATTGTAGGCGATTCCGTTTAGCACATCGGTATCGGGTAATTTGGTTATTTTTTTCTTTAAATCGGCAAGATTGATGATCGCTTCTACAGCACCATTTTTAGGGTTTATTATGGCGATGGCATCTTTTTGATACACATTACCGTAAATTTTTCCATCGATCCATTCTAGTTCATTAATGGATTTTATCTTAGTTTCAAAAGAGTAAACGTTCAAATAATCTACTTCTTTTAAGGTAGTTGGATCCATAATCCAGATTTTTTCGGTTCCGTCCGATTGGTATAAATTTTTCCCATCATTCGTCAATCCCCATCCTTCAATAGGTTTAAAATAGGTAAATGTTTTCTCTTTCTGGAACGTATCTGCGTTATAAACATATCCTTCATTATTTTGCCATGTTAGTTGGTATACTTTATTGTTTAGAATTGTAATTCCCTCCCCAAAGTATTTATCAGCTAATTCAACCTTTTTATAAACTTCACCCGTTTTATAATTTGTTTTTCTCAAGCTAGAAATTCCTTTATTTCCAGTTGGACCAGATCCATTTCCAGTTCCTTCATATAAAGTGTCACGATAAAATTCTAATCCTTGTGTGTAGGCTAATGTATCGTGCGGATATGTATTTACGATGGTATACTTTAATAATTTAGGTTGAATGTCTGAAACTAATTCTACTCTTGTGGTGGCCTCAGCGTTTTGACCTTCATAATAGACCATAGCCTTTAGGTTTTGATACCCTAGTTTTTGATCCTTTAATTCAAAAGAGAATTTCTCAGCTCCTTTTTTAGACCCCATTTTTTTGTCATTGATAAAATACACAATGCTGTCAATACTTTTTGAATTCGAGTTCAAAATGGTCAATGAAAGTGATTCTTTTGGGTTGTATAATTCCTTAAATTTTGAATTATCAAATGAAAATAAAGTGTTTTCATTTTTTTTTGTGTCTGAACAGCTTGCTAAGGTGATTCCTAATAAAATGATAGATAGGAAGTTATAGTTTTTCATAGTTTCTTTTTTTGATGTACCAATATACAACGATATTTTTAATGATTAAAGCTCTTGCGAAAATATAAAAAGGTTGTATATTTGCACCGGCAAGTCCTACACGACCAGCTCCTGCAGACTCCCCCAGGATGGGAACATAGCAAGGGTACGTGGTTGAGCGGTGCGATGTAGGTCGCTTGCCATTTTTTATTTAACTGATTTTCAGATTCTTTTCGAAATTTAAAACAATATTTGGTCTTCCTTCGGGAGGATTTTTTTATTTTTGGACTCTTCTAGCACAAATAGCAATACTAATGGGTAAAGTAGTTTTAATAACAGGCGGTTCGTCAGGAATTGGGAAATCGATGGGGGAGTATCTGCATCAAAAAGGCTTTATCGTTTATGGTACTAGCAGAAACCCAGACCGCATCTCGAATTCAGTCTTTCCTTTAGTGACTCTGGACGTCCGTGATACAGAATCCATTCAAGCGGCTGTTGCCAAAGTTATAGCGCTCACTGGTCGACTAGATGTAGTAATTAACAATGCAGGTATTGGTATTACGGGACCACTAGAAGAAATTCCGATGCAAGAGATTAAGAACAATTTTGAGACTAATTTCTTTGGTCCTATCGCAGTGATGCAAGCGGTATTGCCACAAATGCGCACACAACAATCTGGGTTGATTATTAATATTACCTCTATTGCGGCCTACATGGGATTGCCGTATCGTAGTATTTACTCCGCTTCAAAGGGTGCGCTCGAATTGGTAACAGAGTCGTTGCGTATGGAAGTTAAATCCTTTGGGATTGCTATAACAAATGTGGCACCAGGAGATTTTGCCACCAATATTGCAGCAGGTCGTTTTCACGCACCTGTATTGAAAGGATCTGCTTATGAGCAAACCTATGGAACTTCATTAAAAACAATGAATGCACATGTAGACAATGGTGGTAATCCTAATGAAATGGCAGCGGCCATTTATACTATTATTCAAAATCCAAGTCCCAAAATCCATTATAAAGTAGGCGCTCTGATACAAAAATTTTCGATTGTCTTAAAGCGAATTCTTCCGGATAAAGTATATGAAAAAATGTTGATGAACCATTATAAGTTGTAATTTTGTACGCAATTTGCGTGAAGGATTGCAGCGGCATCCCTCGCTTTTTAGCGAGGATACAGCGGAAAGCCTGACCCGAAATTTTTACGTAGGGTCACGCCCAAAGAATTAGAAACACACAATTAAATTATATATTATGAAATTTTTTATTGACACGGCTAATTTAGCTCAAATTAAGGAAGCACAAGCATTAGGCGTTTTGGATGGCGTTACAACAAATCCTTCGTTGATGGCCAAAGAGGGCATTACAGGAAAAAACAGCATTTTGAAACATTATGTAGATATTTGTAACCTTGTTGATGGTGATGTTAGTGCCGAAGTAAATGCGCTTGACTACGACGGAATGATTAAAGAGGGCGAAGAATTAGCAGATTTACACGAGCAAATAGTGGTTAAATTGCCTATGACCAAAGAGGGTGTTATGGCGGCTAAATACTTTTCTGACAAAGGAATTAAAACAAACGTCACTTTAGTATTTTCTGCTGGGCAAGCTTTACTAGCAGCTAAAGCGGGTGCTACTTACGTTTCTCCATTTATTGGTCGTTTGGATGATGTGTCTACTGACGGTTTGGCTTTAATTGAAGAAATTAGACTGATTTATGATAATTACGGGTATGAAACGCAAATTCTTGCAGCTTCAGTGCGTCACACAATGCACATTGTAAACTGTTCTAAAATTGGTGCTGATGTAATGACGGGGCCACTTTCGGCAATATACGGCTTATTGAAACATCCTTTAACGGATATTGGATTGGCGCAATTTGTGGCTGATTTCGAGAAAGGAAATAAATAAAAAAAGTTTTTAGTGAGCAGTTTTTAGTTTCAGCGAATTAAATAAAAAAATCCCATTTCAAATTTGAAATGGGATTTTTTGGTTGGTTTGGTTTTGGTTAGTTTGTGATGAAATTAATGTCCTCCACCAACTTCTATTTCTTTTCCGATTCCTTGTTTTTCTAGAATTCCAATTACTTTCCATCCGTAGAATGCGATGAATGCAAAACATAAAACAGGAATAAAGTAGGAAGCATGAATTCCGATGATATCTGCCAGTTTTCCTTGTAATGGCGGAATAATTCCACCACCTAGAATCATCATAACCAAGAAGGCAGAACCTTGAGAAGTGTATTTACCTAATCCTGCAATTGCCAATGAGAAAATAGATGGCCACATAATGCTTAAGAATAATCCACCGCTCATAAAAGCAAAAATAGCTATTGTTCCAGTAGTGAATAAACCAATAAGCATGGCTGTCATTCCCATTAAACCAAATATCATTAAGGTTCTTGATGGTTGATCTTTCCCTAAAAAGAAACCAGCAATTTGAAACAAAATCACGAATGCGTAAGCATATAACGGTGTTACATCTTGACCAGAAATTGCGTTAGCGGCCAATACCACGCCAAAAGCGATATAAGGAACTACGATTAATAAGATTTTCTTTAATTGTGATGATGGGTTAAAAACGGTAATAGCACCAGCCCAACGACCAATCATTAAACTTCCCCAGTACATAGACATGTATGGTGCTAATGATGGTCCAGTAATGGATCCAAATACATCCGTTTTCAATAGCTCACCTAGATTACTTCCTATTGTAACCTCGACACCTACATAAGAGAAAAGGGCAAGCATTCCCAAAACCAATTGAGGGTATTTCATGGCGCCCCATCCTTCAGAATTTTTTTGTGCTGTTGTATTAGCAAATAATAATCCAATAACAATGACTAAAAGTGTTGTAGCGGTTAATGCTAATCCTAAATAATCTTTTTCTTTATTCTCTATAAAACGTGTTATGAATTCAGTGTCTTCATACCGGGAAAAGATATAGGCAAAAATTGCAACTAAAATCACAGTAATACCAATCAATGTCTTCATCGCTTTATTTGCGGTTTCAAAAGTAGGATCGCTTTTTCCTGACGGTAATTTTTTTGAGAATTGGAATAATGCAGCGGCTAATAAAAATAAGCCACCTACAAAAACATAAAGAATTCTCATGGAATCTAATGAATCTGGTTTTTGAGCATATTCTTCAATATTTACTCCAGCTATAACACCAAATAAGGCAATAGAAACTACGATTGGACCAATTGTGGTTCCTAATGAATTTATACCTCCCGCTAGATTTAATCTGCTGGATGCTGAATGTGGTTCTCCGAGAGATGCTGCAAAAGGTTGTGCTGATGTTTGTTGCAATGAAAAACCAAGTGCTACTATAAATAATGCTCCAAGAATAAAAAGGTAACTACCTTGAGTTACTGCTACTATCATTAATACAGCACCCAAAGTGCTGATCAGCAATCCATAAATAATTCCTTTCTTAAATCCCCATCCGTTTAGAATGTCTTTTTTGGCAATACTACTAAAAATGAAAAGCAATAAAGCTCCGACATAATACGCACCGTAAAAAGCAAAATCAATAAGTTGACTTTGAAATTGGTCTAAGCCAAATTTAGCTTTACAAAATGGAATGAAAATTCCGTTTGATGCTCCAATAAATCCCCAGAAGAAAAATACGGTAATTAGCGTATAAAGTGCGGAATTGTTGGACTTAGTTTGTTCTGAATTCATAGGTTTAAGTTGGTTAATGATTATTGAAATGAATTTGATTCGATTGCAAGATTGTAAATATATTTGTTAAGTAAATTAAAAAAAAATAAATCAGGCTAAATGTTGATATAATTATTAAATAACCATTTTTTGTTCTAAATGTCTGCTTTTTTTTCAAAGTTTACTGTACGCAAAACAATTAAAGAACAGGCTACAAATTAGAGTATTGGGTTATTTTGTAATATTGAGTTTAAATTTAGAGAATACAATAATTTTACGACCTTCTTTTTAGGAACAGTCAAATTGTTTTTTTCTCGCTATTTAAAAAAGGTATCTTTATCAATCATTAAAAAATAAAGTAGAAAGTGTACTTTAAAAATAAAGCAGAAGTGTATTTGAACCTATAATTTTAAAACCTATTCTCTAAATATAACTGCGCGTTTATCGAAATTTTAAAAATCTACAATACCAACTCCTTATGAAATTCATTTTAATTCTATTATTTGCTGGCATGGTTTCAAATGCTCAAATACAAAAAGAGCAATTGAACCTTATGCCTTGGCCTCAAAATATAAATTTAACCGAAGGTACTTTTGCTTTAAGCAAGAGCTTTAAAATAAATATTACAGGGGAACCAAATGGTAGAATTTTTATTGGTGCAACTAACTTTTTACGTCGATTGGATGGCAGAACAGGATTGTTTTTAGAGCAAGCCTTTTTGACTAAAACCAATGAATATCCCGAAGCCGAATTACAAATAAATTGTACTCGAAATGGAAAAATAGAAATCAATGAAGACGAAAGTTATCGGTTAACAGTTACCTCCAAAAGAATAGCAATCGATGCAACTACAGATTTAGGTGCTTTACATGGATTAGAAACACTTTTGCAATTGCTACAAAACAACAGTACTTCCTATTATTTTCCAATTGTTAAAATATCAGATGCACCACGTTTTACTTGGAGAGGACTAATGATAGATGCAGCTCGACATTTCCAACCAGTTGATGTCATCAAAAGAAATCTGGATGCTATGGCATCTATGAAAATGAATGTTTTTCATTGGCACTTAGCCGATGACCAAGGATGGAGAATTGAATTGAAAAATCATCCTAAATTAACAAAATTAGCTTCGGATGGGAATTTTTATACGCAAGAGGAAATAAAAAACATTGTAAAATATGCAGATGACCGTGGAATTTTAATAGTTCCCGAAATTGATGTACCGGGACATGCCTCGGCACTGTTGACGGCGTATCCAGAAATTGGGAGCAAAGTAAGTGATAGCAAAGTATCCTATGAAGTACAACGCAATTCAGGTATTTATAATGCAACTTTAGATCCTACTAATCCTAAAACGTATGAAATATTAAATTCTATTTTTGATGAAGTATGCCCACTATTTCCAGGTACTTATTTTCATATTGGTGGTGATGAGAACAGTGGCAAGGAATGGAATGCAAACCCAGCTATTCAGCAATTTATGAAAGAAAATAGTATAGGAAACAAGAATGATTTGCAAACATATTTTAACATGAAGTTGATTCCAATGCTAAAAAAACATGACAAAAAATTAATGGGTTGGGAGGAAATAATGACCGAAAATATGTCTAAAGACGCCATAATTCATGCTTGGAGAGGCACAAATGAAGGTCAAGAAGCTGGCGGAGCATTAATCAAAGCTGCAAAAAGCGGATACAATACTATTTTGTCAAATGGCTTTTATATCGATTTGATGCTAGGTTTAGAAAGTCATTATTTGAATGATCCCTTGCCTAAAAAGATCATTCTTACTCCAGAGGAAAAAGCAAGGGTTTTAGGAGGAGAAGCTGCCATGTGGAGCGAACTTGTAACGCCATTAAATATAGATTCTAGGATTTGGCCACGAACCGCCGCAATAGCCGAGCGATTATGGTCAAACGCCGATGTAAATGATATGAACAGCTTGCGCAAAAGGTTGAAAACGATTTCTTTTCGATTAGAAGAACTTGGAATTACTCATATTAGAAACAAAGAAGTGATTTTGAGAAACATTAGCAACAACCAAGATACACGCGCATTGAATGATTTTTCGAACCTTTGTGAGCCACTAAAAAATTACAAACGCAATGGTGGCGGAAAGAAATACCGCATGCATTCCCCGTTAACCTTATTCGCGGATGCTTGTAACGCGGATGCTTCGGAAGCATTAGATTTTAATGCAGCTGTGAAAAATTATTTAGCGAATAAAAGCAAGGAGAATAAAGCTGTGGTGACCGATTTTTTCAAGAAGTGGATTGCCTTAAACTCTAATTTAATTGCTTTGAGTGCCAATGCTCCTCTTATACAACCGCTGTTGCCTTTATCAAAAAGTTTAAGTGATGTATCTCAGCAGCTTTTGCTTGTAATGGAAAAAAAACAAAAAGTAAATTCATTAGTATTACAAGAGCTAATTGAGAAATGTAACGTGAGAAACTCCGCTGATGTAGAATTAGCAGTGTATGGGAGTTTGAAGAAATTAAGTCAATGATATCGGTGTGTTAAGCCAAACTATTTATTAAGATTTTTTTTAATCCATTTATCAACAGGAATTTTTCTTTCAACATATTCTGAATACTCTTTGTAATTAACTAAATCAATGTATAAAACATAATAATTTTTTCCGTCTGCAGATACTTTAAAATTTTTATAATCATCATAATTTTCATCGGCTCCATTAGGATGTTTATCACATAATTCAAAAGTTTTAATCTTGTAAAAGTTTTCAAATTCAGATGGTTTTTCGACAATTTCAAAAAACAACTTTTTATCAGAACAATTAAAGCCATTAATCCTGATGATTTGATTTTTTCTTTTTTCAAAAAAAGCTAAAATTTCTTGTTCTTTTTTATTGTACTTAAACTGATAGGGAATGAACTGATGCTCTTTTGTTTCTATATCTTTCGGATGATTTCGTTTTGAAGTTGTAGTAATTTCTTTTCCATTCCTATCAACAAAACCCCAAACACCTCCAACTAAAGGTGGATGTTCTTCATCTTTGGAGGTGTCCCAATAACAGCCATTGCAATATTGTGCAAACCCAAAGTCCAAAGGTGAGATATAATCATATTGGGCTGAAATGATTTTATTTCCAAGTCTGTTAGCCAATCCATACTTTCCATTTTCTTCGTAAAGAATATATCCTTCATGAAAATCACTATTTCCCAATGCAGCTAGTGCAGTTTTGAATAAGTAATTTCCTTTTCTGTCAAAATATAAATCTCCTCTATTCTTAAAACTCAATAAGAAAATACTAGATTTGATTTCAATACTATCATTATAAGCAACTGTTTCCCAAGTCACATCAGCAGGAACAATTATTTTTCCATCTTGATTTTTTACACCTAGAAGACTATCTTTTTCAATATAATAGAATAACTTTTCAGTTTGTGAAAACGTTAGATAAGAAATTAAAAGCAATAAGAAAGTACAATTTTTTTTCATATTAAATCAATTGAGGTATTGGTTTCGGTCTGTTGATGTATTTCTATTTATTAGTGTTAAAATTAAATTATGTAAGATATAATTTAGATAAAGGTATTAAAATTGAAGCAATTTTTCTCAAACAAAAAAACCGAAATCAACTTTTTAAAATTTTAATAAATGCCAAAAAAAGCTATTGATAACTACATTATTATTTAGTTCATATCTGTGTATTTTTTTTCGTATTTTTGCAAAAATTTTATAAAATAAACATTCATGTTAACAGTCAATAATTTATCAGTTCAGTTTGGCAAACGAATTTTGTTTGACGAAGTAAATACGACCTTCACACACGGTAATATTTATGGCGTTATCGGAGCCAATGGCGCTGGAAAATCTACTTTTCTTAAAATAATTGCGGGTGAAATGGATCCAACCTCTGGACATATCCATTTAGAGGTAGGAAAACGGATGTCGGTTTTAAACCAAAACCACAACATGTTTGATGTGAGTACCGTATTGGAGACCGTAATGATGGGAAATAAAACCTTATACGCAATCAAAAAAGAAATGGATGCTTTGTATTTAGATTACAACGATTCTAATGCAGACAGAATAGGGGAGTTGCAAGTACAATTTGAAGAAATGAATGGTTGGAATGCTGATTCTGATGCCGCATCAATGTTGTCTAATCTAGGAATTACAGAAGAGCATCATTATACTTTAATGGGGGACTTGGAAGGAAAAACAAAAGTGAGAGTGCTTTTGGCGCAAGCTTTGTTCGGGAATCCAGACTTGCTTATTATGGATGAGCCTACCAACGATTTGGATTTTGAAACGATCGCGTGGTTAGAAAACTTCTTGGCTAATTATGAAAACACTGTAATTGTAGTATCTCACGACAGACACTTTTTAGACTCAGTTTGTACGCATATTTCTGATATTGATTTCAGTAAAATAAATCATTATTCTGGAAATTACACCTTCTGGTATGAATCCAGTCAATTAGCCGCAAAACAACGTGCACAACAAAACAAAAAAGCAGAGGAAAAGAAACAGGAACTAGAAGAATTTATTCGTCGTTTTAGTGCGAATGTGGCCAAGTCTAAACAAGCTACTTCTCGTAAAAAAATGATCAGTAAGTTGAATATTTCCGAGATAAAGCCATCAAGCCGTCGTTACCCGGCAATTATTTTTGACCAAGAGCGTGAAGCAGGAGATCAAATTTTAAATGTACAAAACTTAAGCGCCTCTATTGATGGAGAAATTTTGTTTAAAGGAGTAGATTTGAATATGGCCAAAGGCGATAAAATCGTTCTTTTCTCGAAAGATTCACGTGCGACAACTGCATTTTATGAAATATTAAACGCAAATCAAACCGCAGATTCAGGAACTTTTGATTGGGGCGTTACAACTAACCAAGCCTATTTGCCAGGTGATAATCATTCATTTTTCGAAAGTGATTATTCTCTTGTAGATTGGTTGCGTCAATGGGTAAAAACCGAAGAAGAGCGTGATGAGGTAAACATTCGTAGTTTCCTAGGAAAGATGATTTTCTCGGGAGAAGAAGCTTTAAAAACCTGCAGAGTATTATCCGGAGGAGAAAAAGTGCGTTGTATGTTGTCACGAATGATGATGGAAAGAGCTAATGTTTTAATGCTGGATGAGCCTACCAACCACTTGGATTTGGAATCGATTACGGCTTTCAATAACTCATTAAAAAACTATAAAGGTTCCGTAATTTTCACCACACACGATCATGAATTTGCTCAAACCGTTGGAAATAGAGTAGTAGAATTAACACCTAATGGCGCTATTGATAGATATATGACGTTTGATGAATACTTGGATAACGAAGGTGTTCAGGAATTAAGAACTAAAATGTATACCATATAAAAAGTGATTTATATAAAGTAGAAAATCTCCCGCAATAGTGGGAGATTTTTTTTTGAATTGGTTTCAAATAGTAATTCGAAAGTATTGTTGTTTATTTTCTACCGAAAATTTTGCTAATAATAAAGATTATAATGGCTATCACTGCAACAACTATAAAGATACCAACACCAATTCCCGCTTTAAATATACCTTCAATAATGGAACAACTTGTAAATGAAAGGGATATTACTAACAGCATTAGTATTCTTGTTATTTTGGTTTCCATGGTTTTATATTTTAAACTATTAATTATTAATTTTCAAAATTACAGTTTGCCTTAAAGTATTTGTTATATAATTTTTATAGATAGTTACAAAATTGACTTTCAAAATATCGCTGCTGGTCGAAATATTGGAGCATACATTTTCTATGTTTTTATTTATAAAATGATACATTTGAATTTGTATATTTGTCAAACAAAATTACACAAGTACAATGAGCCAAAAAGTATTACTTACTGCAAAAGAAGTTACTATCATATTGCATCGTTTGGCTTGTCAATTAATTGAAAAACACCTAGATTTTACCGATACAATATTAGTAGGAATTCAGCCCAGAGGTGTTTTTTTAGCTGAGCGCTTAAAAGAAATTTTAGAAAAAGAATATCAAACTCCAGAAATTCAGCTAGGTTATCTCGATATTACTTTTTTTAGAGATGATTTTAGACGAACTGACAAGCCCTTAGAAGCCAATAAAACCAAGATTAATTTTATCGTTGAAAATAAAAAAGTCATCTTTATAGATGATGTATTATTTACAGGGCGCAGTATTCGTTCTGCTTTAACAGCCATACAATCTTTTGGGCGACCATCAGAAATTGAACTTCTAGTTCTTATTGACAGACGTTTCAGCCGCAATTTACCTATACAACCGGATTATAGAGGCCGACAAGTTGATGCAATTAATAATGAAAAAGTAAAAGTAAGTTGGAAAGAAAATGAGGGAGAAGACGGGGTGTATTTAATTACCAGTTAGGTTGTTTCAATACTAGCTATTAAAAATTATAATCGTAGACAAAAATGAAAGAATTAAGCGTAAATCATTTATTAGGTATAAAATACATCAATAAGAATGATATTGACCTCATTTTTGAAACAGCCGATCATTTTAAAGAAGTTATCAATCGACCAATCAAGAAAGTACCTTCATTACGAGATATTACCATCGCCAATATTTTTTTCGAAAATAGTACTAGAACAAAACTCTCATTCGAATTAGCACAAAAACGTTTATCTGCTGATGTTATCAGTTTTTCGGCAGCACAATCTTCAGTCAAAAAAGGGGAAACTCTAATAGATACCGTTAATAATATACTTTCGATGAAAGTTGACATGGTAGTTATGCGTCATGCAAATCCTGGTGCTGCTTATTTTTTATCGAAAAATGTAAAAGCCAGTATTGTAAACGCCGGTGACGGGGCGCACGAGCATCCTACACAAGCATTATTAGATAGTTATTCCATTCGCGAAAAACTAGGTGAAGTAGCCGGAAAGAAAGTGGTAATTGTTGGTGATGTTTTGCATTCAAGAGTTGCTTTGTCTAATATTTATGCGTTGAAAATGCAAGGTGCAGAAGTTAAAGTTTGCGGACCAAAAACACTTATACCAAGATATATTGAATCTCTTGGCGTTACGGTTGAACCTAATTTGATAAAAGCCTTAGAGTGGTGCGATGTGGCCAATATGCTACGCGTGCAAAACGAAAGAATGGATGTGAATTTTTTTCCTTCTACACGAGAATATGCACAGCAATATGGTGTAGATAAAACTATTTTAGACTCCTTGAGCAAAGAGATTGTTATTATGCACCCTGGACCGATCAATCGCGGTGTAGAGATCACTAGCGAAGTGGCTGATTCCAATCAATCTGTTATTCTAAACCAAGTCGAAAACGGTGTCGCTATTAGAATGGCGGTAATTTATCTTTTGGCTTCAAAAATTCAATAGTTTAAGATAAAAAAAGCAAAACAGCTATTTGTGAAATCATCTACGAAAAGTAGACCTAAAATTTAATAAAGATGAAAGTAGATCAAAAAGGACACACAATTAACATTAGAGATACTCAAGGTGATTTTACTTCTTTTCTAATGAAGATTACGCATCAATATAAAACATTTGAAAAACACAACATCATTGTTGATCTTTTAAAGCACACAGATTTGACTACAAATGATATTAAATTATTTATGCCGTTGTCAAAACTTCATAAAAAAGCTAAAAAATCGTTTGTTATCGTTACTGCTGATTTTGATTATAATGCAGTTCCAGCAAAACTGACTGTAGTTCCATCTTTATTGGAAGCACATGACATAATTGAAATGGAAGAAATAGAAAGAGATTTAGGATTTTAAAAACAAGTAATGAATTTTAAAACTAACAGCACCAAAGTGCCTTATCTTAGTATTGTTTTATTAGTGGTGGCTACGATACTACTTTGCCATAATTTGTATTCTTTATGTATAACAAATGATTTGCACAGTTATTGGGCCATAATCATTAGCTTATTAGTAATAATTTCTCAAGCTTTAAAAATAAAAAAATACAACAAGGAAAAAAATCTTGATAGTTTGTAAATAAGTTTTAAAAAACTAGCTGCTACTGTTCAATATTTACTTGTATCCTAACTTTTAAAATGAAATTAGAAATTGAAACTAACAATACTAGGTTGCTATGCCGCAACTCCCAGAACGTTTACGAATCCTACTTCACAGATTTTAGAAATAAAAAATAGAATTTTTCTTATTGATTGCGCCGAAGGTACTCAGGTGCAATTGCGAAAAAACAAAATCCGTTTTTCGAAAATCAATCATATTTTTATCTCTCATTTACATGGCGATCATTTTTTTGGATTAATTGGTCTAGTGTCCACATTTACGCTCTTAAACAGAACTACAGATTTACATATTTATGGTCCAAAGGGAATTCAGGAAATCATTAAGTTACAGTTGAGGTTGTCCAATTCTTGGCCCAATTATAGTTTGTTTTTTCATGAATTAGAATCTAACGAAAGTGAAATTATTTTTGAAGACCAAAAAGTAGTAGTAAAAACCATCCCGTTAAAGCACCGAGTATACACCAATGGCTTTTTGTTTGAAGAAAAAATTGGAGAGCGAAAATTGAATATGGATGCTGTTGAAAATTATAAAATTGATATCTGCTACTATCAAAATATTAAAAACGGCAAAGACATTACGCTTGATAATGGTAAAGTAATTGAAAATGCAAAGTTGACATTTGATCCTATTGCTCCAAAAAAATATGCATTTTGTTCTGATACTGCATATCATGAAGCGATACTTCCTATTATTAAAAATGTCGATGTTTTGTACCAC